>JBKPBU010000499.1:0-14166 GCA_046727015.1 Candidatus Methylomirabilota bacterium
GCTCTACAACCAGATCGCCTTCGATCACTCCCAGGCGATGATGGACACCGTTCCCCTGCTCGCGCTCGACATGTGCGAGCACGCCTATCACCTCGCGTTCCGCGCCAACGCGACCGCCTATATCGACGCCTTCATGCGAAACATCGACTGGTCGGCCGTGACGAAGCGGTTCACGGAGGCGACCAAGGGCCAGTCGGCCACGCGGGACAGCTCCGCCGCCGACACCGTGCCGGGAATCACCGTCGAGGAGCTGGCCGCCCAGATCGCGGGCGGCGAGCCGATCCAAGTCATCGACGCCCGGCCGAAATTCCACTATTCGCGGTCTGCGGACATGATGGAGGGCGCGATCTACCGGGACCCGGAGCGGGTCGACGAGTGGTGCAAGGAGCTCTCGCCCGACGTCCCCGTGGCGGTGTACTGCGCGTACGGATTCAACGTGGGTTGCGCCGTGACGGATGTCCTCCGGCAGCGCGGCTTCGACGCGCGGTTCGTTCGGGGAGGGCTGTCCGCGTGGTACGCCCTCGGAGGCGGGCGCGCGATCACGCCGCAGGCCAAATCGTGACCCCCAAGTCGTGACCCCCAAATCGTGACCCCCAAATCGTGACCCAATGACATCAGCGGCCCGCCGCGGCGCTGGGCGCTCGCGGCGGGCCGCACCCGCGATGACTCTGAGCAGATTCCCGCCGGCTCCTGCTGCGGTATGCTCGTCGGGATGCCTGAGCTCCCGGAGGTCGAGCGCGGCCGTCGTATCGCGCTGAAGGTTTCGCGCGGCCGCCGTATCGTCGAGGCCCGCTGCGCCGACGATCCCATCGTGTTCGAGCGGGTGCCCGCCGCGCGATTCCGCCGGGCGCTCGTCGGCCGTCGCGTGAAGGCCGTGAAGCGCCACGGCAAGCATCTGTGGCTCGAACTGGACCGCCGGCCCTGGCCCTGCCTTCACTTCGGCATGACGGGCGGCTTCCACACGGCCCCCGGCGGTCCGCATGTGAAGCTCCAATCGAGCGGCACGAAGCCCGATCGCGCGTGGCCGCCGCGCTTCACCAAGCTCCACCTCGTCTTCGACGACGGCGGCGAGCTCGTGGTGGCGGACGGGCGCCGACTCGGGCGCATCCGGCTGCGCCGCGATCCCGAGCGGGAGCCACCCATCAGCCGGCTCGGCTTCGACGCGCATCGAGCCCTGCCGCCGCTTCGGCGGTTTCTGAACCTCGTGCGGTCGCGCGCGGCCCCCCTCAAGGCGCTGCTGCTCGACCAGGGCTTCGCGGCCGGAGTGGGCAACTGGATCGCCGACGAGGTGCTGTACCAGGCGCGCCTCGATCCCCGGCGGCGCGCGAACACGCTGACCGATGCCGAGATCGCGCGAATGCGCGCCGCGCTGAAACACGTCGTGAATACCTCGGTCCGGCTCTCGAACGACCACGACCGCTATCCCCGCGGCTGGCTCTTCCATCGCCGCTGGGGAAGGAACCCTCGCGCCATGACGAGGGCGGGCGAGCGCATTCGCCACATCACGGTGGGCGGCCGCACCACCGCCTGGGTGCCCACGCGCCAGCACTAGGGATTCATGTCTTGAAGCGCGCGGAGGGTTGACGCCGAGTCGCGTCGGAGGCAATCTCGGGAACCTCGACGAGGAGGACGGCAGTGAAACGGCGAGTCAATGGCTAAACCGGTCCGCCGTAGAGCGACAACGTCTCGCCGAGGAGGCCCACGGTCTCCACGATCACAGGGGGGTGACATGGCTATCGAGTACCTGCTCGTGACCTACCCGGAACAACGAGCGGTCCTGGCGGACGGCAATGGGGTGGGCTTCACCAACCATACGCTCATGCTTCCCACCGACGAGTACCTGATCACGCTCGAAGGGGGCGGCTATGACCCGCCAAGCCAGGACATCGCCCTCTCCGGCACCTCGCTCGTGAAGCCGATGGTCATCCCGTTCACTCCGACGTCGCCCGCCGGCGGCGTCGCGGGCAAGAAGAGAAAGCGTGCTTAGGGTCCTCGCATCGGCGTCACTCGTCGCCTGCCTCGTGCTGGCGGGGTGCGCGACGCGCTTTGAGAACTTCCCCCTGGCAAAAGATCAGGTGAACGTGGAGCGCCGCGCGGTAGACGTGTCGCACGAGGAGCGACCGCTCGTCTTGGTCGCCGTGTCCGGTGGCGGCTCGCGGGCCGCCGCGCTCGGGTGGGTGGTCTTGCGCGAGGTTGCCAAGTTTCGTTACGCCACAGAGGGGCAGCTCCGGAGCCTGATCGACGATATTGGAGTCGTCTCCTCTGTATCCGGGGGAAGCGTCATCGCCGCGCACTTCGCGCTGTACGGACCCGCGGGGCTGGACCGCTTTGCCCCCGATTTCCTCGTGCGGGACAACACGCGCACCCTGGGCCTGGAGGCGGTCGATCCGATCACCTGGTTTCGACTGGCCATCACGGGATCTTCACGGATAGACCTCGTGGAGGAGCTGTTCGACAACCTGCTCTTCAAGCACAAGACCTTCTTCGATCTCAATCAGCCCGGGAAGCCCTACCTGATCCTGAATGCGACGGATATGGCCTCGGGGGAAGTGTTCGCGTTCACCCCGAAGCGATTTGACGACATCTGCTCGGACCTCGACAAGGAGCCGATCTCGGCGGGCGTCGCCGCCTCCTCCGCCGTGCCCATCGTGTTCTCGCCGGTGGCTTTTCGGAACTTCTCGGCCACGCGCTGCCCGGACAGGCCGACGCCCCAGTGGATCACCACGAGGCTCAACGGGCGGTACGCCCCCTATCTCAACCTCGAGACCTTCAAGCTCGCGCGATACGCCAACGATCTCCGCCATGGCCCGAACAGCCTCCGAACGATCGACTACCTGTACTTCCTGGATGGAGGGCTGGCGGACAACCTCGCCATTCATGGCCTGCTGGAGACCATCTCATCGCCCTACGCCGCGCCCATCATCGCCGGCCAGAACTCCGGACTGAAGGACAGCAACACCATCCTCGATGCGCTGAACGCGGGGCGAATCAAGAAGCTGGCGGTGATCGTCATCAACGCCCGCGCCGATGCCGCCAATACCATCTCGCAGACCGCCTCTCGTCCCGGCATCGCGGGCATGGTCGAAAGCGTGATCACGATTCCCATCGACTCGACCACGTCCAGCGTGAGCTCGCAGATGGACGTCCTCCTCGCCGAGCTGAACGCGGCGGGCGGGGGTGGGGCCGGCGATCCTCGATTCACGGGGCTCAAGATCTACGCGGTCCAGGTCGATTTCGACCAGCTGCGGGCCAGCGACCCCCACCAGCGGGAATTGCGCGAGAAGGCCAATGCCATACCCACGCTCTGGACGATCACCAAGGACAATCGCGAAGTCCTCGAGCAGGCGGGGACGATTCTGCTTCATCAGCATCCGTGCTTTCAGCGACTGCTGCTGGACATGGACATCAAGGCGGACTTCATCGACGCGGCGTTCGCCAAGACGGGGTGCCGTCAGGCCTCCGACTGATCACGGCACGGTGAGACCGCGGCCACCCTCACGGGCCCGCCTCGCGAATCGTGAAGTCGAGAAGGGCGTGGGCCCGGCGCAGCGCGGCCTCGGCCTCGGCGGGCGTCGCGGCCCGCGAGAAGATGAAGCCGAGGTAGCGCGACCCTTCGGGGAGCGGGACGACGGCGTGGCCCTTGGGGATGGAGATGGTGACGTCCTCGATGCCGGCGACGGCGCGCGCGGCCTCGAGCCCGCGGACCTCGTCGAGGATGCCGCCGCGCGGGATCGGGATCATCATGACCCCCGCGGCGGGGCGCTCGCGCTCGAGTGAGGCGATGGGCCAGCCCAGCGCGTGGCGCAGGATGATCTCCTCGAGCGACATGCCGGTGCCGAAGCGCAGCGTGCGCGAGCAGAGCCCGCCGATGGAGCGCGCGGCCAGCTCGATGAGCCACGGCCCGGCATCATTGATGCGCAGCTCGGCATGGATGGGGCCGTCAGACAGTCCGAGCGCTCGCGCGGCCCGGCCCGCGCCCTCCGCCACCGCCTTCTGCGTCGCCTCGGACAGCCGGGAAGGCGTGACGTAGATAGTCTCCTCGAAGAAGGGCCCGTCGAGCGGGTCGGGCTTGTCGAAGATCGCCAGCGTCGCCAGCTCCCCCTCCGTCAGCATCCCCTCGAGGGACACCTCGACGCCCGGCACGAAGTCCTCCACGAGGATCCTCGACGCGCCGCCTCCGAGTGCCCGCACCTCGGGCTCCGCCAGGATCGCGGCGATGCGCGACCACGCGGCGAGGAATTGAGCGGGCGTGTCAGCGCGGATGACGCCGCGGCTCGCCGAGAGCACGAGCGGCTTGAGCACGCACGGGTAACGGGCGCCGGCCGCGACGTCCCGCGGGTGGTCCGTGACGGAGAAGACCGCGAATCCGGGCTGGCGCACGCCGCCGCGCGCCAGCGATTCGCGCATGGCCTGCTTGTCCCGCGTGGCGCTGACCGCCGCGATCGCGTTGGCCCGGAGTCCCAGGGCCTGGCCGATGGCCGCCCCGACCACGGTGGTCGCGTCGTCCACGGGCACGACGGCGGCGACGGGGCGAGTGCGTGCGTAGTCGCGCATCAGCGCGGCGGCAGCCGCCGGATCGGCAAAGGGGAGCGTCAGGAGATGATCCGGCAGCGCGGCGGCCAGCGTATTGGGCCGCTCCGCCGCGACCACCAGGTCCACGTCGAGGCGGCGGGCCGCTTCCACGAAGTCCTCGGTACGGTAGGTCGTCGTCGGGACGAGCAGGAGCAGGCGCGGCGGCGCCGCGGCGCGAGACATAGCGGTCCCATTTGGCTCCGGATGCGGTAAGGTGTCAAGCCGAGCGCCGCGTTCGAGACAAGGAGACCGTTCCATGAAGATCGGGATCATGATCGAAGGGCAGGAAGGGCTGACGTGGGAGCGCTGGTTTCGACTGGCGGATGCCGCCGAGAGCCTGGGGTACGAGTCTCTCTGCCGCTCGGATCACCTCACAGGCCTGGGGGGCGAATCCCGGCGGCCGTCACTCGAGACCTGGACGTCGCTGACGGCGCTGGCCACGCGCACCAAGCGCATCCGCTTCGGCCCCATGGTGTCGCCGCTCACCTTCTCCCACCCGGCAATCCTCGCCAAGATGGCGGCGGCGGTGGATACCTTGTCGGGCGGCCGCCTGGATCTGGGACTCGGCGCGGGCTGGAACGAGCACGAGCACAAGATGTTCGGCCTGCCCTTCCCAACCGTCAAGGAAAGGCTCGACAGGCTCGAGGCGGGAGCGCGGCTCATCCGCTCGCTCGAGAAGGGCCAGCCGGTGACGCTCAAGCAGCCGCTCTTTCCCCTGGAGAAGGCCGAGAGCTTCCCCCTGCCAACGAACGGCCGCTACCGCATCGTCATCGGCGGGCGCGGAGAAAAGCGCACGCTCAAGATCGTCGCCGAATTCGCGGACGAGTGGAACGTGACGCGCGTGGACATCCCCGGCTTCACCCAGAAACGGCAGGTGCTGGCCGAGCACTGCCGCGCCTTCGGCCGCGACCCCGAGGCGATTGCGCGCTCGCTCATGGTTCCCTGCGCGATCGGGCGCGACCCTGCGGAGGTCGCCAGGCGCATCGCCGGCGTCCGCGCCGTCTTCCCCGCCCTGCCCGCCGACGAGAGCGCGTGGCACGCGGCCTCCTTCCTCGCGGGACCGCCCGAGCGCATCGTCGCCGACCTCAAGGCCTGGAAACAGGCCGGGCTCCAGCGCGTACTGCTCCAAAGCCTCGACCAGGAGGACATCGCCGGCCTCGAGCTCTTCGCGCGCGAGGTCATGCCGAAGCTCTGAGGCCATGCGCGTGAGCTTGAATCCGCGCTCGCTCCCGCGCTACTCTAACGCCGCCGTTCCCACGAGGAGGTCGTACCCGTGACTCGCTTCGCGCGCCGATGGATCCGACTCGCCGGCCTGACCGCCGCTCTCGCTTTCCCGGCGGCGGCTTTCGCGGCCGAGGTCGTGAAGATGGGCGAGCTGCCCTCGATCTCGAACGTCGGTCTCTATCTCGCCATGGACAAGGGCTACTTCGAGGCCCGCGGCATCACGGTAGACGTCGAGCGCTTCGCCTCGGGGGCCAAGATGATCGCCCCGCTCGCCACCGGCCAGCTCGACGTGGCGATCGGGAGTCCGTCGGCCGGCCTCTACAACGCCATCGCGGGCGGCATGGACTTCAAGATCGTGGCCGACAAGGGGCAGGCGCGTCCCGGCTACAGCTTCACGCCGCTCGTCGTCCGCAAGGACCTGGTGGACTCCGGCCGCGTCAAGTCCATCAAGGACCTCAAGGGCCTCAAGATCGCCAGCGGCGCCAAGGGGATCAACTTCGACTACATGCTCGCGAAGATGCTCGAGCACGGCGGGATCGCATTCGATGCCGTCGACGTCGTGTATCTCGGTTATCCCGAAGGCATCAAGGCGCTCGCCGCCAAGGCCGTCGACGCGGCCTTCGTGCCCGAGCCGTGGGGCATGCAGGCCGAGCAGCTGAAGGTGGGCGTCCGCCTCTTCCTGAGCGAGCAGACGCCGTCTCTCAGCACCTTCCAGGTTGCCGTCATCATGTACGCGGGCAAGTTCATGAAGGAGCGGCCGAAGGTTGCGCGAGAGTTTCTCCAGGCCTACCTCCAGGGCGTGAAGCTGTACAACCAGCGTGGCCTCAAGGACGCAGAGGTCGCGGGCATCATCTCGAAGCACATGAAGGTGCCCGTGGAGATCATCCAGGCCACCATTCCTCCGTACGTCGACGTGGGAGCGAAGCCGCGGGTGCAGGACCTGGCCGCGATGCAGGACTGGTTCCACCAGATGGGATGGGTCAAGGAGAAGGTGCCGATGGAGCGCGTGGTCGATCTCTCCTTCCTCGAATAGGCGCCCCGCGTGCTCCTCGCCCTTCGCGACGTCGGCAAGGTCTGGCTCATCACGCGCACCGGCGAGCGCGTCAGCGCGCTCGAGTCCATCACCCTCGACGTCGCTCCGGGCGAGTTCCTGATCCTGCTGGGACCCTCGGGCTGCGGCAAGTCCACGCTGCTCCAGATCATCGCGGGGCTCGAAGCGCCCTCGTCGGGCGAGATCCGCTTTTCGTCCGTGACGCCCGGGGCCGCGACCGCCCGCGGCGCGTCCAAGGGTCCGCCCGGCGGCAAGCTCACGAGCATGGTCTTCCAGGACTACGCGCTCTTCCCGTGGCGCACGGTGCTGGGCAACATCGTCTTCGGTCCCGAGGTGCGCAGCGTGCCGCGCGCGCTTCGCGAAGACAGGGCGCGGCGGCTGATCGAGCTCGTCAACCTCAAGGGCGCCGAGCACCGCTACCCTCACGAGCTCTCGGGCGGGATGCGCCAGCGCGTCGCGTTGGCGAGAGCGCTCGCCAACGATCCGCAGATCGTCCTCTTCGACGAGCCGCTGGCCGCCCTCGACGCGCAGACGCGGCGCGTGCTCCAGGACGAGCTCCTGCGCATCTGGGGCGAAACGGGCAAAACTTTCGTCTACGTCACCCACAGTCTCCAGGAAGCCGTCCTCCTCGGCAGCCGCATCGTGCTCATGACGGCGCACCCTGGCCGGATCAAGCTCCTCGTGGACGTGCCGCTCGCGCGCCCGCGTCATCTCACCGGACGGGCCGAGGCCGAGATGCTCGACCGCCTGGACGCGGAGCTGACGGAAGAGGTCAAGCGGGCCATGGCGACATGACGGCATCGCACGCGCGGAGAATCGGCTCGGTCCTGGGGCTCCTCGTGGCCTGGCAGCTGCTCATCCAGACGGGAAAGCTGAGCGAGCTCTTCCTGCCCGCGCCGCTCTCCGTCCTCGCCACCATGTGGGACATGACGCGCTCGGGCCAGCTGCCCTGGGCCGTCCTGGTGAGCCTCAACCGCGTCGTCCAGGGCTTCGTCTACGGCGCCGCCGCGGGGGTCTTCCTGGGGCTCCTGGCCGGCGCGGTGGCTTGGATCGAGGATCTCCTCGACCCGTGGGTCGCCGCCGTCTACCCCATTCCCAAGTCGGCGCTCTTCCCCCTCTTCCTGCTGTGGTTCGGCCTGGGGGATCCGTCCAAGATCGCGACCATCGCGATCGGCGTGCTCTTCCTCGTCCTCGTCAACACCATGGCGGGCGTGAAGTCCATCAATCCCGTCTTGCTCAAGGCCGCCCGCGATCTCGGCGCCGGACGTCTCCAGGTGTTCTCCAAGGTCATCCTGCCCGGGGCGCTGCCCAGCATCTTCACCGGGCTCCGGCTCGGCGCCGGCATGGCGCTCATCCTCGTCTTCATCACCGAGATCGAGGCAACCAAGGCGGGTCTGGGCTTCCTCCTCTGGGAGGCCTTCCAGCTCCTCGACACCAAGCAGGTGTTCGCGGGCGTGGTCACCTTCGGCCTGCTCGGCGTCGCTTCCACCTGGCTGCTCCAGTGGCTGGAACGCGTAGGCTGTCCCTGGATACAACGCTCGAACTGAAGGAGCGACCGATGGCTCAAGACCTTCCCGCGTACCTGGACCTGATCAAGCGCAGCAAGCCCGAGGAGATCGTCGTGATCTCGAAGGAACTCGACCCCGCCTACGAGCTCACGGCGCTGGTGGTCAAGCTCGAGCGCGAGGCGCGCCGCCGGCCCGTGCTGATCTGCGAGCGCATGAAGGGCACGAAGTTCCCCGTGCTGACCAACCTGCACGCGAGTCGCTCCCGCCTCGCTCTCGCCATGGGCTCGCCTCCGGACCAGATGCTCGCGACGTACCTGCGCGCCATGGACAAGCCGATCGCGCCGAAGGTCGTCACGACCGGCCCCTGCAAGGACGTGGTGCTCACCGGCGACCGGATCAACCTCTACGACCTGCCCCAGATCCTCCACCACGAGGGAGACGCGGGGGCCTATATCACCGCCGCGATCTCGTTCGCCAAGGATCCCACGCGGGACATCTGGAACTGCGCCTACAACCGTCTGATGATCAAGGGACGGGATACCACGTCCATTCACCTGACGGCGGGCAAGCACCTCTGGGAGTTCCAGAGAATAGCCGAAGCGCGCGGGGAGCCGCTGGCCGTGGCCTTCGCCATCGGCGTGCATCCCGCGATCGCGCTCGGCGCGCTCGCCATCGGCTCGATCGACGAGGACGAGCGCGCCATCATGGGTGCGCTGCTGCGGGAGCCGCTCGAGCTCGTCAAGTGCGAGACGTCGGACGTGCTGGCGCCGGCGCACGCGGAGATGATCATCGAGGCGGAGATCCTGCCCGGCGCGCGCACGGCCGAGGGGCCCTTCGGCGAGTTCACCGGCTACAGCCTGGGCGAGCGCCCGCGCGAGGTCGTCAACGTCAAGGCCATCACGCACCGCGCCGGCGCCTTCTTCCAGGACATCTCGGTCGCGCACCTCGACCACATGCTGCTCTCCACCATCCCGATGGAGGCCAACCTCTACCGCGCGGTGCGCGCCATGGTGCCCTCGGTCAAGGCCGTCCGCGTGCCCGGACCGTTCACCTGCTACGTCTCGATCGAGCAGCGGCTGCCGGGCCAGGCGAAGAACGCCATCCTCTCGGTGCTCGGCGCCGACCTCTACATGAAGCGCGTGGTCGTGGTGGACCAGGACGTGGACATCTTCGATGACCGGCAGATGACGTGGGCGATCGCCACGCGCTGCCAGCCCGACCGGGACATCAGCGTCATCACGCATGCCCGCGGCTCGGACCTCGATCCCTCGACCAAGGAGGACGGCTACACCGCCAAATGGGGCGTGGACGCGACGGCCAAGCCATCGCTCGCGGGCTACACGCCGCGTCACCGCGTGCCGTCCGAGGCCTGGAGGCGCATCAACCTGAAGGATTTCGGGCTTCAGTGACCGAGAGCTTCTCCTCGCTGCTCGATGCGGTGGCGCGCCGCCGGGCGGACGCCCCCGCCCTTCTCTGGGACGGCGGCGCGCTGACGTGGCGCGAGCTCGACCTGCGCGCGGGCGGGGCGGCGCGCCGGCTCTCCCGCCGCGGAGTCCGCGCGGGCGACACGGTCGCCCTCCTTCTTCCCAACGGCTGGGGCTTCGTCGCGGCGCTCTGGGGCGCGCTCAAGCTGGGCGCCACCGTGGTCCCGCTCAACCCGCTCCTCTCCGCCGACGAGCGGGACAAGGTTTTGGCGCATCTCGAGCCCGTCCTGGTCGTCGACCAGCCCCACGGTGACGAGGAGGCCGTCTGGAACAGCGTGGACGGCAAGGCGCCCGCGCTCATCCTCTACACGTCGGGCAGCACCGGACGGCCCCGCGGCGCCGTCCTCTCCCACGCTGCGCTCCGCGCCGCCAACGAGTCATGGGCCGGGCCCGTCATGCGCCTCACCCCGCATGACGTCGTGCTGGCCGCCCTCCCGCTCGCCCATTCCTTCGGCCTCAACGGCGCGCTCCTGGCGCCGCTGCTGGCGGGCGCCTCCGTGGCCATCAGCGAGCGCTTCACTCCCGAGGGCGCGCTACGCGACATCTCGCGCCGCCGGGTCACGGTGTTCCTGGGCGTCGCCACCATGTTCCAGCGCATGCTCGACCTGCCCGATCTTTCGGAAACGGCCTGCTCGACCCTGCGCCTCGCCGTGTCCGGTGCGGCGCCCTGCTCGTGGGAGCTGGCCGAGGCATGGCGGCGGCGGTCCGGGGTGAGAATCGTGCGCGGCTACGGCCTGACCGAGCTCTTCCGGCCGATCTCGTATCTGGCCGACGATCCCGCCGACCTCCCCGCCGAGCTGAATGCCGCCATCGGCAGGCCGGTGCCCGGCGTCGAGGTGCGCGTGGTCGATGAAGACGGCCGGGGGCTCCCAGCGGGCGAGACGGGGGAGCTCTGGATCCGTACGCCGGCCGCCATGGACGGCTATCTCCGCGCCGAAGAGGAGACCCGAGCCGTCATCCGGGACGGGTGGTTCAGGACCGGCGACCTGGGGACGGTCTCCGTCGAAGGGTTCGTGAGCGTCGTCGGCCGGAAGAAGGACCTGATCCTGCGCGGCGGCTACTCCGTCGTGCCGGGCGAAGTCGAGGCCGCTCTCCTGGATCACCCCGCCGTGGCGGAGGCCGCCGTGGTCGGCAAGCCCGACGCCCTCCTGGGAGAAGAGATCGCGGCCTTCGTCACCCTGCGCCCGGGCGCGAGCGCCGACGGGCCGGAGCTGGTCAGCTTCTGCCGCGAGCGGCTCGCGGCCTTCAAATACCCGCGCCGCGTGTCCATCGTGGCCGAGCTGCCCAAGAGCGCCACGGGCAAGGTCCTCAAGGGGCGACTCGGGAGCCTTTGACACGCTCCCCCCTCCCGCGTAGACTCCCCGCAGTCTCCGCATTCCGACCTGAAAGGTGGGCCCAGAGTGGCGTCCAGCGAGGTTTTCTACAATCCGCTCATGCCGGAGTTCCACGCCAATCCCTATCCGTTCTACCGCCGCCTGCGGGAAGAGGATCCGGTTCACGCGAGCCCGCTCGGCATCTGGGTCCTCACCCGCTACGACGACGCGGTCATGGTGCTGCGCGACCCGCGCTTCGGCCGGGAGGGCATCGCCGAGCTGGCTGAAGCGCGCCTCGGGGCGGCCCGGGCCCGGCCCACGAACACCCGCGACATGCTCTTTCGCGATCCGCCCGACCACACGCGCCTGCGATCGCTGGTGAGCCGGGCCTTCACACCGCGGTCCGTGGAGGCCATGCGCCCGCACATCCAGGAGATCGTGGACGGCCTGCTGGACCGGCAGGAAGGCGCGCGCGGCATGGACGTGATCGAGGACCTGGCGTATCCGCTGCCGGTGCGGGTCATCTGCGAGATGCTCGGCGTGCCGATCGCGGACCAGGAGATCTTCAGACAGTGGTCGGCGGACATCGCGCGAAGCCTGGACGCGGCCCTGCTGCCGGCCGGCTCGGATGTGGTCACGCGCGGCCAGGAGTCGAGCGACGCCCTCAAGGAGTACTTCCGCTCGCTCATCGCCCTGCGACGCAAGGATCCCCAGCCGGACCTGCTCTCGGCCCTGATCGCCGCCGAGGAGCAGGGCGACAAGCTCAGCGAGGCGGAGCTCCTCTCCACCTGCGCGCTGCTGCTCATCGCCGGCCACGAGACCACCGTCAACCTGATCGGCAACGGTCTCCTCGCGCTGCTCCAGCATCCGGACCAGCTCCGCGCCCTCGCCGACGATCCCGCGCTGATCCAGACGGGCGTCGAGGAGCTCCTGCGCTACGACGGCCCCGTGCAGCGGACCTCCCGCATGACCATGGCGGACGTGGAGATCGGCGGCAAGCAGATTCCCAAGGGCCGCGTCGTGGTCGCGGCCATCGGCGCGGCCAACCGCGATCCCGCGTACTTCTCCGACCCCGAGCGCCTCGACATCACGCGGAAGGAAAACCGGCACATCGCCTTCGGCTTCGGCATTCACTTCTGCCTGGGCGCCCCTCTCGCCCGCATCGAGGGGCAGGTGGCCATCGGCACGCTCCTGCGCCGCATGCCGGCGCTCAAGCTCGTCTCCGACAAACCGGAGTGGCGCGAGTCCTCGGTGCTCCGCGGGCTCAAGACGCTTCCGGTGACATTCTGACCACATTGGGAGGAACGGACATGGACAAGCCTCTTGGTTCTCACGTCACCCGCCGCGACCTGCTCAAGCTCGGCGGCGCCGCGATCGCCGCCGGCTCCGGCCTGCTGCTCTTCGATCCCGGCCAGGCGGAGGCGCAGGCGCCGAAGCGAGGCGGCACCTTCCGCATGCGCTTCGCCCTTGCCCCCGTGCACTTCGATCCGCAGCAAACGGTGACCTTCACCACCATGCTGCCGCTGTCCTTCACCCACAGCCGGCTCGTCAAGGTCAAGGCCGGGTCGTCGGTGAAGCCCGGGACGCAGCCGCTCGAGCCTGACCTGGCCGAGTCCTGGATCCAGTCCAACGACACGACGTACATCTTCAAGCTCCGCCGCGGGGTGCGGTGGCATGCGAAGCCGCCGGTCAACGGTCGCGAGCTCACCGCCGACGACGTCAAGTACAGCTACGAGCGCTTCATGGGATCGACGAACCCGAACCGCGGTTTGCTCGAGCAGGTGGACAAGGTCGAGGTGGTGGACAAGTACACGGTCAAGTTCACGCTGAAGGAGCCCTTCGCCTGGTTCCTCGACGCGCTCGCCTCGACCTCGACTTGGGTCGTCGCCAAGGAAGCGGTGGAGCAGTACGGCGACCTCAAGAGGCCCGAGAGCTGCGTCGGCACCGGGCCTTTCATGCTCGAGCGCTACGAGCCGAATCTCAAGCTGACCTACGTGCGGAACCCGAATTACTTCATCCCGGGGCTGCCCCATGTCGATGGCGTGGACGTGTCGATCGAGACCGACCCGGCGTCGGCGTTCGCGGGCTGGCTGGCCGGCAGGTACGATTTCGCCCCCGAGTTCGGGATGGTCGTGCGCCGGAGCGACCTCGACACGGCCAAGCAGCGCAAGCCCGGACTGCAGACCCAGGACTTCATCGTGGGCTTCGGTGGCATTTCCTGGGTCCATGTCGACCAGGAGCCGTTCAAGGACGTGCGGGTGCGCCGCGCCATCGCCATCGCCACCAACTGGAAGGAAGTGCTCGAGACGAGCTCATGGTCCCAGGGGCATGGGGTGCCGAACCCGGCCGTTCCCGCCGCGTTCAAGGACTGGTCCATCCCAATCGATCAGCTGCCCCCGGAGGGACGCAGGCTCTACGACTTCGACCCCAAGGAGTCGAAGCGGCTCCTGACCGAAGCCGGCCTTGGGAGCGGCCTCAAGACCACCGTCGAGACGACGGCCGGCTACGGCCCGGACTTCATCGACGCGGTGCAGGTGACGCTCGCCGGCTGGAAGAAGGGCGGGATCGAGGCGGAGCTCAAGCTCAAGGAGTACGGCGCCTTCATCTCGAGCACCATCTTCGGCAAGTTCGACAAGATGGGCACCGGCCTCTTCGGCGCCTGGACCGACCCCGACAGCTACCTCTACCGCTATTTCATCCCGGGACAGCCACTCAACGCCCAGGGCATCAACGATCCCAAGCTCACCGACATGATCCGGCTCCAGCGCCGCACCTTCAACGTGGCCAAGCGCCGCGAGATCGTCTACGACATCCAGCGTTACGTGTCCCAGCACGTGTGGGGCCTCTACGGCCCGTCGGTCAATGCCGTCTCCGCGTGGGAGCCGTACGTCAAGAACTTCGGGCCGAACATCGGCTTCGACTACGGCGGCCGCTTGATGGTCTCCTGGCTCGACCGCTGACGACAGGGCCGGGAGGTAGCGTGTGAAGCTCAAGGACAAGGTCGCCCTCGTCAC
>JBKPBU010000500.1:0-5839 GCA_046727015.1 Candidatus Methylomirabilota bacterium
GCCGTCACCGCCGCCGGCACGGAGACCACGATCTCGAAGCCGTCGAGCGCCTTGCCCGCCCGCTGGCGCCCGCGCCGAATGGCGGGCACCGCGTGATCGCGCACGTAGGCGGGCGCGCAGAGCCAGAGGACCGCGCCGTCAGCAATCTCTCCCGCGAGCTCCAGCATCGCCGTCCCCAGCCCCGCCAGGTACATCGGTGGCGGCGGCGGGAGCTGCGGCACCCCACTCTGCCATGCCACGCGATAGCGCGGTCCCGCGTGCTCGACGCGGCCCATGAGCGCCTGGCGCAGCACCGCGACGTATTCGCGGAGAACCTCGAGCGGCCGGCCCATGTCGAGGCCGAGGCTGGCTTCCATCATCGGGCGGTGGCTCACGCCGATGCCGAGACGAAGCCGGCCTCCCGAGAGCTCCTGAAGCGTCAGCGCCTCCTGGGCCAGCAGCACCGGATGGCGTGGGTAGATGGGAATGATGCCCGTGCCCAGGCCGACGCGGGGCGCGGCATGCGCGTACGCGGCGAGCACGTGAAGGCCGTCGCGCCCGAGTCCGTGGGTGACCCAGACGCTCTCGTAGCCGGCCGCGTCCGCTCGCCGGGCGAGGTCCACTGCCGCGGCGAGATCGGCACCGGGCGACAGGAAGATCGCGGAGCGCGACACCGCGTTCAGCCCCGCGGCGTCACGCCGAGGGCGGCGAGCTGGGCGCGGAGGTCGTCGCCCTTGTCCACCCGGAAGAGCACGGCGTGCATCCCTACCTGCCGCGCGGCCTCGACGTTGGTGTCGAGGTCATCGACGAAGACGCACTCGGGCGGCTCGAGACCGAGCCGCTCGGCCGCGAGGAGATAGATCGCGGGCTCCGGCTTGGCCATGCCCACCTCCGCCGAGCAGACGATGTCGTCGAAGAGGTGGTGGATGCCGATGTCCGTCTCGAGGCGCTCGCGCAGCGAGCGGTCTGCGTTGCTCAGGATGGCGAGCTTGTGGGAAGCGCGGAGCTCGCGGGCGAGGCGGAGGTTGGGTTCGATCGGGCGCTGGGAAGCCCGCCACTCTTCGTGAAGGGGCGGCAGCGTCCTGCCCGCGCGCTCCTCGAGCAGGCGGTGGGCGGCCTCGAGCCACGCCCGCCGGTCGCCGCGGCCGCGCTCGATCGCGTCCCACGTCCCCGTGCGGTAGAGCGTCTCGAACACGGACGAGCGCGGGAGGCCGTGAGCCTGATCGAGCTCGCGCGCCACCTCCCAGCGCATGTCCCAGAGAACACCGCCGAAGTCGAAGACGACGCCGCGCAGCTTAGTACTTGCCTCTCTTGCCGGACTTTGCGGGATCCGGAGCCTTGACCGCCGGCCCGATGTCGCCGCCGAGGGCGACCCAGCCGCGCTGCTTCATGCAATCGTCATCGAGAACTTGCGTCTTCTTGTCGGTGCACGCATCGCGGTCGCGCTCGAAGTCGGCGGCCGTGTAGTCGGTGTTGGGCTTGTACCATTGTCTCTCGGGATTACCCGACCAGCAGGCCGCCAGCGCCAGTGCCGCGATGGCGAGGAGAAGCGCCAAGCGATTCATTGGCGGCATGATACCATGCCGCCGCGATGCTCGACACCACCATAGCGGGGAGCCTTCCCAAACCCGCGTGGCTCGCCACGCCGAAAACGCTCTGGGCACCGTGGCGCCTCGAGGGCGCGGCGCTCGAGGAGGGCAAGCGCGACGCCGTTCGCCTCGTCCTGCGCGATCAGGAAGAGGCCGGCATCGACATCGTCACCGACGGCGAGCAGACGCGACGCCACTTCGTGTGGGGCTTCGTCGAGCGGCTGGACGGGGTGGACTTCTCGAAGATGGTCACCATCGGGATCCGCGCCGACCGCTACAAGGCCGACGTGCCGACGGTGACGGCGCCGCTCCGCCGTCGCGGTCCAATCCACGCCGACGAGGTTCGCTTCCTCCGCGGCGAAACCAGGCGCCGCGTGAAGTTCACCATCCCGGGACCCATGACCATCGCCGACACCATCCACGACGCCCACTACGGCAGCCGCGCGAAGCTCGGCATGGCGCTGGCCGCCTTGATCAACGAGGAAGCGCGGGAGCTCGCCGCCCTCGGCGTGGATGTGATCCAGCTCGACGAGCCGGCCTTCAACGTCTACATGGACGAGGTGCGCGACTGGGGCGTCGCCGCCCTCGACCGCGCCGTCGAGGGCGTCACTTGCAAGACGGCGGTGCACATCTGCTACGGCTACGGCATCAAGGCCAACACCGACTGGAAGAAGACGCTCGGCGGCGAGTGGCGCCAGTACGAGCTCACCTTCCCCCTGCTCGCCCGCAGCCGCATCGGCGGGATCTCGCTCGAGTGCGCCAACTCGCGCGTGCCGATGGCGCTGATCGGCCTCCTCGGCGCGAAGGACGTGCTGGTGGGCGCCATCGACGTGGCGAGCGACCGGGTGGAGACGCCGGCGGAGGTCGCGGCCGTGATCCGCGAGGCGATGAAGCACGCGCCGCCCTCGCAGATCTTCCCCTGCACCAACTGCGGCATGGTGCCGCTCGACCGCGAGCGTGCCCGCGCCAAGCTTCGCGCCCTCGGCGCCGGCGCCGCCCTCGTCCGCCGCGAGCTGCGCTAGCCCCCATGGACGTCCTGGGCCTCCTGCACGGCATCGTCACCGGCGCGTACACCCTGGAAACGCTCATCCAGTGGGGCGGGTACCTCGTGCTGTTCGTGATCGTCTTCACGGAGACGGGGCTCCTCGTTGGATTCTTCCTCCCCGGGGATTCGCTCCTGATCACGGCGGGGCTGCTCGCCGGCATGGGGACCCTGAACATCTGGTGGCTCAACGGGCTGCTGATCGCCGCGGCCATCCTCGGCGACAGCACGGGCTACGCCATCGGCGCGCGCCTGGGTCCGCGCATCTTCACCCGGGAGAAGTCGCTGCTGTTCAATCCGAAGCACGTGCTGCGCACCCGGCGGTTCTACGAGAAGTATGGGTCCAAGACAATCGTCATCGCCCGCTTCGTGCCGATCATCCGTACCTTTGCCCCCGTGCTGGCGGGAGTGGGGAGCATGCGCTACCGGCGCTTCCTGACCTACAACATCGTCGGTGGCGTCGCCTGGGTCACGTCGATGACCTGGGCGGGCTATCTCCTCGGCCAGACGGTGCCGAACATCTCCAAGCACATACACGTGCTCGTGATCGTCGTCATCGTGCTCTCGGTCATCCCCATCGCGGTGGAGGTCTACCGGGAGCGCGGCAAGGCCCCTACGCGATCTTGATGATCCCCGGAAAAACTCGCAGGCTGCCTGCTAATAGCCGATGGCGGCGCCGTCGCTGCGCGGGTCGGAGCCGCCGAGCCGCGCCCCGGTCGATGGATCGATCGTGATCCCGTGCGCGTGTCCCGCCAGCTCCTCCCACGCCGGCCACCGGTGCACTCGGTGGCCGCGACGCTCGAGCTCGCCGAGCGTCGCCGCCGGGAAGCGGGCCTCCATGTTCAAGAGGTCGCGCGGGTCTCCGATGACGAAGCGCCCGGCCAGCCAGCGCGGAGACTCCACGGCCTGCTGGATGTCGAGGCCGAAGTCGATCATGGCGGTGTAGGCCTGGAGGTGGATCTGGGGCTGGCCGTCGGCGCCCATGCAGCCGAGCACCTGCCAGAGCGCGTCGCCCTTGACGGCGAGCGAGGCGATCAGGGTATGGAGGGGAATCTTGCCCGGCTCGAGCCGGTTCGGATGCGCAGGGTCGAGCGAGAAGTACGCGCTCCGGTTCTGCAGCAGCACGCCCGTGCGCCCCGCCACCACGCCCGAGCCGAACATGCCATAGACGCTCTGGATGAGAGCGGCGGCGTGGCCGTGGGCGTCCACCGCGCAGACGAAGACCGTGTCGCCGGCGAGGCTGCCCGAGGAGGGCACGCGGTCCCACGGCAGCGCACGGACCGGATCCAGGAGCTGGCGCCGCTCATCGGCGTATGCCTTCGACACGAGGCGCGCGAGGGGCACCTTGACGAAATCCGGATCGGCGATCAGCCGGTCGCGGTCGTGGAAGGCGATCTGCTTGGCCTGGACGAGGTGATGGACCACATCGGGGCCCAGATAGTCGAAGCGCGAGAGGTCATAGGGCTCGAGCAGGTTGAGCATCTGGAGCACCGAGAGTCCCTGGGTCGGCGGCGGCGTCTCGTAGATGGTGACGCCGCGATAGGTCGTCGAGACGGGCTCGCCCCAGCGCGCGCGCTGCTCGGCCAGGTCGCGCTCGGCGAAGAACCCGCCGTGCTCGCGGGAGAACCGCGCCAGCTCCCGCCCTGTCTCGCCCTCGTAGAAGCCCTCGCGGCCGAGCCCGCCGATCCGATCGAGCGTGAGCGCGAGATCGGGGTTGCGCAGCCGCTGCCCCGCCCGCGGGGGGTGGCCGCCGGGAAGGAAAATCGCCGCGGCTTCCGGACTCTCCGCGAGGACGGCGGCGGTCTTTCCGGTCCACGAGGCGAGCCGCGCGGTCGCGGGAAAACCGTCGCGCGCATAGCCGATGGCGGGGGCGAGATCGCGCGCGAGCGGGAGCCGGCCGAGGGCGGCGTGCGCCTCGCACCAGCCGGCCACCGCTCCGGGCGTCGTGAGCGTGGCGGGGAGGATGCCTCGAAACGGGATCTCGGCGAGCCCGCGCCGGCTGAACCAGTCGATCGAGCCGGAAGCGGCCGCGCGGCCGCCCGCGTTCAGAAAGCGCACGGCGCCGCGGCCGGCCTCCCGGATGAGCCAGAACTGATCGCCGCCCACGCTCGTGCAGTGGGGATAGACGACGGAGAGCACCGCGCTCGCGGCGATAGCGGCGTCCACCGCGGAGCCGCCGGCCTTGAGGATCTCGACGCCGGCCTCGGAGGCCAGCGCATGCGGACACGACACCATGCCGTTGAGCGCGATCGTTACTGGCCGGCCTGTCTCCACGTCCACCTCCTCCTACGGGGTCACAACGAGCGCTCCATCCAGATGTCCGCGCGACGGTTGTCGTTGTAGCGTGGAATCTCGACGAAGCCGTACGCGCGGTAGAGATGAACGGCTGCTTCGAGCTTGGACTCCGTGTCGAGCCGCAGCGAGCGGCAGCCGAGCCTCCGCGCCTCCTCGAGGCTGGCATCCATGAGCCGGCGCCCCAGTCCCCGCCCCTGGCACGTGGGGCGCAGCCACATGCGCTTGAGCTCACCCACGCCGGGAGCGAGGAATCTCACGGCGGCGGTGCCCACGACCTCGCCCGCGGGATCCTGGACGAGCAGGAGCGCGCCCTGGCCGCCGCCATACTCCTCCTGCCAGTGGGCGATGTCGTGGTCGAGACCCTCCGGCTCGAACGCGTCGCCGATGAACGAGAGATACTGGGCGAGCTCCCTCGCGACGGCGGCGTCATCCTCCGGCCGCGCGCGGCGGATCGTGAAGCCGGCCGTCATGTCCTCTTGCGCGTGTGGGAAGCGAGGCCCCGCTCCCAGAGGTACTCGGTCTCGCCGCCCTTCTTGCCCACCCAGCGCGAGAGGACGAACAGGAGATCGCTCAGCCGGTTGACGTAGGCGAGCGGCCAGGGGCTCAACGTCTCGACGCGCGAGAGCGCGAGGACACGGCGCTCGGCCCTCCGGCACACGGTGCGCGCCTGGTGGAGAAAGCCTCCCACGCGCCCGCCCCCCGGCAGCACGAAGGATTTGAGCGGGGCCAGGTCCTTCTGGCACTGGTCCATGAGCGCCTCGAGCGCCTTGACCTCCGCCTCGCCCACGCGGTGCATGCCTTCGTAGGCCGCGTCGTCCGGCGTCGCCAGCTCCGAGCCCAGATCGAACAGCTCGTTCTGGATCTGGCGGAAGACGCCGTCGAGCCAGCGGGACGCCTTGCCCTTCTTGAGGCGCTCGGCGTTGAAGACCCGCGC
>JBKPBU010000501.1:0-2999 GCA_046727015.1 Candidatus Methylomirabilota bacterium
TTACGCCCCAAGAGGCCGAGGAGCCGCCCCTCGCCGAGGCGTAGCGACACCCGATGGAGCACGTGGCTGTCGCCGTAGAAGGCGTCGACGTCGCTGAGGGAGAGGGCATCACTCACCGAGGTAGATCTCCCGCGTGCGCGGATGCGCCACCACCTCGGTGCGCGTGCCCTCCATCACCACTTCGCCGAAATGCAGCACGCTGATGCGCTCGGCGAAATCGAGGGCCACGTCCATGTCGTGCTCGATCATCACGATGGTCACGTCGCGCGGGATGCCCGTCACCAGCGCGAGCACGTCGCGGCGCTCCTCGATGGAGAGGCCGGCGAACGGCTCGTCGAGCAGCAGCACGCGTGGATTCTGGGCAAGCGCCATCGCGATCTCGACGCGGCGGCGCTCCCCGTATGACGTCTGCGCGAGCGGGCGCTCCGCGAGGTGATCGAGGCCCACGCGCGTGAGGACGGCGCGGGCGGCGTCGACGAGCGCCGTCTGGCGGTCGAGGCGCACGAACGGGCTCCAGCGCAGTGGCATGAGCGCGAGGAGTGAGAGCATCACGTTGCGCGAAAGCGTGTCGCGCGGGAAGAGCGTGATGATCTGGTAGGTGCGGCCGATGCCGAGGTGGGCGCGCCGGCGGGCCGGCACGCGCGTGATGTCGGCGCCGAACAGGGTGATGGCACCGTGGTCGGGTCGAAGCTCGCCGGTGATCAGGTTGAACAGCGTCGTCTTCCCCGCGCCGTTCGGGCCGATGATGAGACGCCGCTCCCCCGGCTCGACCGCCAGGTCCACCGCCGCGGTCACGCGGAGCCCCCCGAAGTGCTTCTCGAGGCCGCGCACGGCAAGCGCGCTCACCGGCTCGTCTCGTCGCGCGTGGCGGGCGTGGCCGTCTTGAGCTCGGTCTGGGGCTCGGATCGAAGGACCACGCGCACCCGCCGCGCGAGTCGCGCCACGCCCGGCACGAGGCCGTCCGGCATGAAAACCACGATGATCACGAACACCGCGCCGAGGACGAAGTTCCAGCGCTCGATGTACGCGCTGGCCACATTCTTGATCACGACGACGAGCGCGGCGCCGACGATGGGGCCCAGCAACGTGCCGGTGCCACCGGCGATCACCATCAACAGCGCTTCCGCGGAGGCGGTGAGCGCGACGGCCTGCGGGCTCACGAACTCATTGTAGTAGAGATACAGGAGCCCCGCCACGCCGCTCCACAAACCCGAGAAGAGGAAGGCCACGAAGCGGATCATCCACACGTGGTAGCCGAGCGCGGTCATCCGGCGCGGCTGATCGCGCGTGCCACGCACGCTCGCCCCGAACGGTGACGCGGCGAACACGGCCATGGAGAGGATGGCGGTGAGGAACACGACGAACGTTGCCCAGTAGAAGCTTCGCGGTGACGCGAGCGAGAGCCCGAACGGGCGCGGTCGCCCGGTGATCGAGATGCCGTTGTCCCCGTTGGTGAGGCTGATCCAGCGATAGGCGACGCCCCACACGATCTGGCCGAGCGCCACCGTGATCATGACGAATCCGAGGCCGGTGCCACGGAGCGCCAGCATGGCGAACACGGCGGCGGCGGCGACGGTCACGGCGAGGGCGGCCATGTCGACGACGAGGTGGCCGTAGCCGCCGGTGAGGATCTTCGCGCCGGTATAGGCGGCGACGCCGAAGAGTCCGGCATGGCCGAGGGAGACGAGGCCGGCGTAGCCCGCGAGCACGTTCACGCCGAGCGCGAAGATCGCATAGAGGAGGATCTGGCTCGCGATGTTGACGTAGAAGGTGCCGCGTACCCACAGGGGCAGCGTGGCGAGGACCGCGAGGGCCGCCACGATCGCGAGACGCTTCACGCCGCCTGCCGTCCGAACAGGCCCCGCGGCCGCACCACGAGCACGATGAGCATCGGGAGAAACAGGACGACGTAGGCGAGCTCCGGAAACATCGCCTGCCCGAAGTTGTAGAGGAAACCGACGATGAAGCTGCCGACGAAGGAGCCGAGCAGGCTGCCGCTGCCCCCGAGGATCACCACCACGAGCGCGAGCGGCAGCATCTCCGCGTCGAGACCGGGATAGACGGAGAGAATCGGTCCGCCGATCACGCCGGCGAAGCCCGCCAGCCACGCGCCCAGGCAGAAGACGATCGTGAAGAGCCTCGACACTCGGATGCCGACCACGCGGGCCATCGACGGATCGTCCACGCCCGCGCGGATCATCGCCCCGAGCCGCGTGCGCTCGAGGAGCGCCCACAGGCCGGCCGCGAACACCACCGCGACGAGGCTGACGGCGAGGCGGTACTTGGGAAAGTCGAGGCCGAGCACGGAGGCGGTGCCCCGCAGCGCGCTCGGCGTGTCGATGCGAATCGGATCCCCCGTCCACACCATGAGGCAGACGTCGGCCACCATGAACGAGAGCCCGAGCGTGACGAGCACCTGCGCCAGCTCGGCGCCGGGGAGCCGGCGCAGAATGAGCCGCTCGACGATGCCGCCGAACACGGCCACCCCGAGCCCGCTCAGGACCGCCGCCGTCCAGAAATCGAGGCCGCGGGCGATCAGGCTCGTCGAGAGATACGCGCCCAGCATGAAGAACGAGCCATGGGTGAGGTTGGGGATCCGCATGAGCCCGAAGATCAGCGAGAAGCCGGCGGAGAGCAGGAAGAGGAGGCCGCCGAGCGTGATGCTGTTGACGGCCAGCAGCAGCCACAGGCTCACGCTCGACGCGTCCGGATCAGCTCTTCAGCGGTGGATAGTCGCGCGAGTACACCGGCTGCGAGAGGAACCACTTCTCGTCGTACGTCCAGAACTGGCTCACCTTCGGATACGTCTTGATCGTGGTGTTGACGAGCTTGTCACCTTTTTTGTCGATCCGCCGGATATAGAAATTGCCGACGACATTCCCGAAGTGGTCAAACGTGAACGGCCCGCGCGGCGTGTCCGTGAGCGACACGCCGCGCATGGCCGCGGTGAAGGCCTCCCGGTCGTCGGTCTTCCCCCCCGTCTTCTGGAGTGCCGCTTC
>JBKPBU010000502.1:0-15337 GCA_046727015.1 Candidatus Methylomirabilota bacterium
AAGCGCAGGGCGCTTCCGCCGCGCGAGCCGCCTCTGCAAAGCAGGGCGGCGAGCGCACCCCCCGCCTCGGGGGGATGGGGGGGAGGCGGAGGCGCCCGAGCGAGGAGGCGCGCGAGGCGAGGAGGTTGAGCGGACGAGGGCACCCCCCTGCCGTCAGCACCCGTTGAGACACCGCGGGCGAGAGGTCCCGTCTACTCAGACGAGGATTCGTCGGCTTTGCGGAGGGTCTCGATGAAGCGGGCGACGACGGGCGTGAGCGGCTTGCCCCGCCGGTAGATGAGCCCGATGGGCCGAGCGAGGCCGGAGAGACCGAGCGGCACCGTGGCGAGGGTCCGCATGCCCGACTCCATCACGACCGTGGGCCGCGGCAGGATGCTCACGCCGGCCGCGATGCCGATGGCCTGCTTGATTGTCTCGACGTTGTCGAATTCCATGACCACGTCCACCTTGACCCCGTGCTGCTTGAGCGCGCGGTCGATCGCCTTCCGCACCGCCAGGTCACGGTCGAAGGCGACGAACTTCTCGCCCGCGAGATCTGCGGCCTCCACGTGCCTCCGCCTGGCGAGACGGTGGCTCGGGTGCGTCACGAGCACCATGGGCTCCGAGCGGAGCGGCAGGACGCTCAGCGTTCGCGAGGCGGCGGGATAGGACAGCACTCCCACGTCGGCCTCGTCGTTGAGGACCGCCTCCACCACCTTGTGCGGGTGCAGGCACTCGAGCAGCACGCGCGCGTGGGGATGCGCCGACATGAATGGCTGCATGTGGCGGCTCATGTCGTGCAGCCCCACCGAGTAGATCGCCGCGACGCGCACCGTCCCCTCCACACGCTCCGCGGACGCGAGCAGCCCGGCCCGCGCTTTCTCGAAGCCCTCGAGGAGATCGCGGCAGGCGTCGAAGAAGACCCGGCCCGCTTCCGTGGCCACCAGCGGCCTGCGGGAGCGGTCCAGGAGCGGCACGTCCAGATCGCCCTCGAGCTGCTGGATCGATTGGCTGGCGGCCGACTGCGTCACGCCGTTGGCGGTCGCCGCGCGCGAAAAGCTCCGCAGCCGCACGACGTCGCAATACAGCTTGAGCGTGTCCAGGTTCATGGGCCGAGGTTAGCCTATTAGCACTGCTAATGCTATGTTTTTTACATTTTGGGCTTGGCTAATGGTTACGCGTGGTGTAGTGTCACTGCTCAAATCAGGGTTGTTCCGGCAATTCACAAAGCCGTGGAGGGCGGACGAGGAATGGCGATGGACGACGGCAGGTCAGCGACGACGCCGGTTGGGATGCCCGAGGCTCAGGGTCTCTACGATCCCGCCCATGAGCACGACGCCTGCGGCGTCGGCTTCGTCGTGGACATCAAGGGCAGGAAGTCCCACGCCATCGTCAGCCAGGCCCTCCAGGTGCTCAAGAACCTGCTGCACCGCGGGGCCTGCGGCTGCGAGGTCAATACGGGCGACGGCGCCGGCATCCTCATCCAGATGCCGCACGCTTTCCTCTCCCGCGAGTGCGCCGCGCTCGGCATCACCCTGCCCTCGCCGAAGCACTACGGCGCCGGACTCGTGTTCCTGCCGCGCAACCCGGCGGATGCGGCGCGATGCCGCGAGATGCTGGACACCATAGTCCGCGAGGAGGGGCAGGCGCTGCTCGGCTGGCGCCGGGTGCCCACCGACGATTCTCCCGTCGGACCTAGCGCGCGCGCCGCCGAGCCCGAGATCGAACAGGTGTTCATCGGCCGCGGCGCCGGCATCTCCGACGCCCAGGCTTTCGAGCGCAAGCTCTACGTCATCCGCAAGCGGGTCGAGCACGCGATGCGGCGCTCGGACATCCCCGGCCGCAGTCACTTCTACCTGCCGAGCCTCTCGGCCAACACGCTCATCTACAAGGGCATGCTCTCCGCCGATCAGATCGAGACCATGTTTCCGGACATCGTGGACCCGCTGGTCGAGTCCGCGCTCGCCCTCGTCCACCAGCGCTTTTCCACCAATACCTTCCCCTCCTGGCCCCTCGCGCATCCGTACCGGTACATCGCGCACAACGGCGAGATCAACACGCTACGCGGCAACATCAACTGGATGCACGCGCGAGAAGCGCTCTGCCGCTCGGGCGTGCTCGGCGACGACCTCAAGAAGATCCTCCCCATCGTCGTCGAGGGCGGCAGCGACACGGCCGTCTTCGACAACGTGCTGGAGCTCCTGGTGATGGCGGGACGCCCGCTCCCGCTGGCGGTTCTGATGATGATCCCCGAAGCCTGGAGCGGGCACGAGTCCATGTCCGCCGAGCGCAAGGACTTCTACGAATACCACGGCTGCCTCATGGAGCCGTGGGACGGCCCCGCCTCGATCGCCTTCACCGACGGCACCGTCATCGGCGCGGTGCTCGACCGGAACGGGCTCCGCCCTTCGCGGTATTACATCACCAAGGACGGGCTGGTGGTCATGGCCTCCGAGGTGGGCGTGCTCGACATCCCGCCCGAGCGCGTGCTCATCAAGGAGCGTCTCCACCCCGGCCGGATCTTCCTCGTGGACACGGCGCAGGGACGCATCATCGACGACGGCGAGCTCAAGCACGCCTTTGCCACCCGGTACCCGTACGGCGAGTGGCTGGCCACGCACCTCCAGCCCCTCGAGACCCTGCCCGAGCCGCCGGAGCTGCCCGAGCCCGATCACGACACCGTCCTCCAGCGCCAGCAGGCCTTCGGCTACACGCACGAGGACCTGCGCCTCCTCCTGGCGCCGATGGCGACGGCGGGCGAGGAGCCCATCGGCTCCATGGGCACCGACACCTCGCTGGCGGTGCTCTCGGACCGGCCGCGGCTCCTCTACGACTACTTCAAGCAGCTCTTCGCCCAGGTGACGAACCCGCCGCTCGACGGCATCCGCGAGGAGCTGGTGACGCAGATCGCGACGAGCATCGGGCCCGAAGGCAATCTCCTCGAGCCCACCCCCGAGGCCTGCCGGCAGATCAAGCTCAAGACCCCCATCCTCGACAACGTGGAACTGGCGAGGATCCGCCACGTGGACCTGCCCGGGTTCAAGGCCACGACGGTGCCCATGCTCTTCCCCGTGGCCGACGGCGCGAAGGGCCTGGCGCGCGCCATGGACGAGCTCTGCCGCCGGGCGAGCCTGGCCGTGGCCGAAGGCTTCAGCTATCTGATCCTGTCCGACCGCGGCGTGGACCGCGAACACGCGCCCATCCCGGCGCTCCTCGCCACGGCGGGCGTCCATCACCACCTGATCCGTGAAGGTCAGCGCGTCAAGGTCGGCCTCGTCATCGAGACGGGAGAGCCGCGCGAGGTCCACCACATGGCGCTGCTCCTCGGGTACGGCGCCGGCGCCATCAACCCGTACCTCGCCTTCGAAACGCTCGACGACATGATCCGCCAGGCCATGCTGCCGGCGCTCGACCACAAGACCGCGGTCAAGAACTACATCAAGGCGCTCAACAAGGGCGTGCTCAAGGTCATCTCGAAGATGGGCATCTCGACCATCCAGTCGTACCGGGCAGCCCAGATCTTCGAGGCCATCGGGCTCGCGAAGGATTTCGTGGACCGCTACTTCACCTGGACCGCCTCGAGGATCGGCGGGATCGGCCTCGACGTCATCGCCGCGGAGGCGCTGGCGCGCCACCATCGCGCCTTCCCCCTGCGCCCGGTGGGCGAGCCCGAGCTGGACTGGGGCGGCGAGTACCAGTGGCGGCGGGACGGCGAGTACCACCTCTTCAACCCCGACACCGTGTTCAAGCTCCAGCACGCCACCCGCTCGAAACAGTACGCGATCTTCAAGGAATACACGGACCTCGTCAACCGGCAGAACGAGCACCTGGCGACCCTCAGAGGGCTCTTCACCTTCAAGCCCGCGTCCGATCCTGTCCCGATCGACGAGGTCGAGCCCGTCGAGGCCATTCTGAAGCGCTTCGCCACCGGCGCCATGTCCTACGGCTCGATCAGCCTCGAGGCTCACGAGACGCTGGCCATCGCCATGAACCGCATGGGCGGCCGCTCCAACACCGGTGAAGGTGGCGAGGATCCGGCGCGCTACGCCCGGGATCCGAACGGCGACTGGCGGCGCAGCGCGGTCAAGCAGGTCGCCTCGGGGCGCTTCGGCGTCACGAGCTGGTACCTGACCAACGCGGACGAGCTCCAGATCAAGATGGCCCAGGGCGCCAAGCCCGGAGAGGGCGGCCAGCTGCCCGGCCACAAGGTCTACCCCTGGATCGCCAAGGTCCGGCATTCGATGCCGGGCGTCGGGCTCATCTCCCCGCCGCCGCATCACGACATCTACTCGATCGAGGACCTGGCTCAGCTGATCCACGACCTCAAGAACTCGAACCCGCGGGCGCGGATCAGCGTCAAGCTGGTCGCCGAGGTCGGCGTCGGCACGGTCGCGGCCGGTGTCGCGAAGGCCCATTCGGACGTGGTGCTCATCTCCGGTCACGACGGCGGCACCGGCGCCTCCCCCCTGACCTCGATCAAGCATGGAGGAATTCCGTGGGAGCTCGGGCTCGCCGAGACCCAGCAGGTGCTGGTCATGAACAAGCTCCGGGACAGGATCATCGTGCAGACCGACGGGCAGATGAAGACCGGGCGCGACGTCGTCATCGCCGCGCTTCTCGGTGCCGAGGAGTACGGCTTCTCGACGGCGCCGCTCGTGGTCATGGGCTGCATCATGATGCGCGTCTGCCACCTCAACACCTGCCCGGTCGGCATCGCGACCCAGGACCCGAAGCTCCGCGCCAAGTTCGACGGTAAGCCCGAGTTCGTGGAGACGTTCTTCCATTTCATCGCGCAGCAGGTCCGGGAGCACATGGCCAGCCTGGGCGTCCGCACGATGGACGAGATGATCGGCCGCTCGGACTTCCTCGATGTCCACAAGGCCGTCGACCACTGGAAGGCCCGCGGCCTCGACTTGTCCTCCGTCCTTCACCGGCCGCAGGTCGGGCCGGAGGTCGCCGTCCGGAAGGTGGTCGACCAGGACCATGGTCTCGAGAAGTCGCTCGATGCGACGACGCTCGTGCCGCTCTGCCGCGGAGCGCTCGAGCGGCGCGAGCCGGTGGACATCCGGCTGCCCATCCGGAACGTCAACCGCACCGTGGGGACCATCCTCGGCTCGGAGCTGACGCGACTGCACGGACCGGACGGGCTGCCGGACGACACCATCCGCATCCACTTCACGGGCTCGGCGGGCCAGAGCTTCGGCGCCTTCGTGCCGCGCGGCATCACGCTCACGCTCGAGGGCGACGCCAACGACTATCTCGGCAAGGGCCTCTCGGGCGGCAAGCTCATCGTCTATCCGCCCCGCGAGTCGACGTTCGTCGCCGAAGACAACATCCTGATCGGCAACGTGGTGCTCTACGGCGCCACGAGCGGCGAGGCCTACTTCCGGGGCGTGGCCGGCGAGCGATTCGGCGTCAGGAACAGCGGCGCGCTCTCGGTGGTGGAAGGCGCCGGGGACCACGGCTGCGAGTACATGACGGGCGGCCGGGTGGTGGTCATCGGCCGCACGGGGCGCAATTTCGCCGCCGGCATGTCGGGCGGCATCGCCTACGTCCTCGACGAGGCGGGCGACTTCAAGCGCCGGTGCAACCTGGGCATGGTGGATCTCGAGCCGCTGGTCGACGTCGAGGACGTCGAGCTCGTCAAGGATCTCCTCTCGCGCCACATCCGCCACACCCAGAGCCCGGTGGCCGCGCGCCTCCTCGTCAACTGGGAGGCGACGCAGCAGGTGTTCGTCAAGATCATGCCGCGCGACTACAAGCGCGTGCTCCACGCCATCAAGAAAGCCGAGGAGTCCGGCATGTCCGTCGACGAGGCCGTGATGGCCTCCGCCCACAACTAGGCCGGGTCTTGGGCAAGATCACCGGATTCCTCGAGATCAAGCGCGAGACGCCGAAGCGGCGCCCCGTCGGCGAGCGCGTCCATGACTGGCAGGAGGTCTACCTGCCGTTCGAGGCGGACAAGCTCAAGAAGCAGGGCGCGCGCTGCATGGACTGCGGCATCCCCTTCTGCCACCAGGGCTGCCCGCTCGGCAACCTGATCCCCGACTGGAACGATCTCGTCTACCGGGACCGCTGGCGCGAAGCCATCGACCGCCTCCACGCCACCAACAACTTCCCGGAGTTCACGGGCCGCCTCTGCCCCGCCCCGTGCGAGGGCTCCTGCGTCCTCGGCATCAACGACGACCCGGTCACCATCAAGCAGGTCGAGGTCGGCATCATCGAGCACGCCTTCGACGAGGGCTGGGTCGTCCCGGACAACCCCACCGTGCGCACGGGCAAGAAGGTCGCGGTCGTCGGATCGGGCCCCGCCGGCCTCGCCGCCGCCGAGCAGCTGAGTCGCGCCGGCCACGCCGTCACCGTCTTCGAGAAGGCCGACCGGATCGGCGGGCTCCTGCGCTACGGCATCCCGGAGTTCAAGATGGAGAAGCGCTTCCTCGACCGCCGTTTGCGACTCATGGAGGCCGCCGGGATCGCCTTCAAGACCAGCGTCCACGTGGGCGCCACCCTGCCCGTCGAGACCCTTCGCGCGGAGTTCGACGCCGTCGTCCTCGCGGGGGGCGCGGAGTGGCCGCGCGACCTCCAGATACCCGGGCGCGAGCTCTCGGGCATCCACTTCGCGATGGACTATCTCACGCTCCAGAATCGGCGCTCCGAGGGAGACACCGTCCCGGACCGGGACTTCATCACGGCCGAGGACAAGCACGTCGTCATCATCGGCGGCGGCGACACCGGCGCCGATTGTCTCGGCACCGTCCACCGCCAGGGCGCGCGCTCGGTGACGCAGTTCGAGATACTGCCGCGGCCGCCCGACGAGCGCGACGCCGGCAGCAACCCGTGGCCGCTCTGGCCGAATATCTTTCGCGTGTCCTCGGCCCACGAAGAGGGCGGCGCGCGCGAATACTCCGTGAACACGACCCACTTCTCCGGAGCGGACGGCCGCCTGACGACGCTCCACGCCGCCCGGGTCGAGATGGTCACGGAGGGTGGCCGCATGACCTTCAAGAACGTCCCGGGCACCGAGTACGCCATGGAAGCCGACCTCGTCCTCCTGGCCATGGGCTTCCAGGGACCGAGGCGCGAGGGACTGCTGAGCGACCTCGGGGTCAGGCTCACCGACCGCGGAAACGTCTGGCGGGACCGGAACTGGATGACCAGCGTGCCCGGCGTCTTCGCCGCCGGCGACATCCAGCGCGGCCAGTCCCTCATCGTGTGGGCCATCGCCGAGGGGCGCAGCGCGGCCCGCGGCGTCGACCTCTACCTGATGGGCAACTCCGACCTGCCCGCCCCGCTCCCCTAGATGGCGCTCGGCCGCGCAGAGCGGGAGGCGCTCATCGATCGCTACGCCGATGGTCCGTCACGGCTGAAGGCGGCGCTCGCGAAGGTGCCGGCCGGAGCGCTCCAGTGGCGGCCGAAGACCGGCGAATGGTCGGCCCACGAGGTGGTCGTCCACTGCGCGGATTCGGAAACCAACGCCACCGCCCGCATCCGTTACCTCGCCGCGGAACCGAACCCGGTCATCCTCGGCTACGACGAGGCGGCGTGGGCCCGTCGCTTCGACTACCACAACCATCCGCTGGAGCCCGCACTCGCCGTGGTGGAGGCCGTACGCGCGAACACCGTCGCCCTGCTCCGGCGCCTGCCCGAGGATGCCTGGCAGCGCGTCGGGCGCCATACGGAGTCGGGAACCTACTCAGCCGATGACTGGCTCAGGATCTACGCGGAGCATCTCGACATCCACGCTCGTCAGATCGAGGACAACGTGGCCGCGTGGCGAGGGGCGTCCGGTCACGCTACTTGAGGGGTCTCACCTGCGCGTCCCAGCCCCCGAAGTCCGGCCTCAGCGTGATGACGCGTCCGTCTTTCCCCTCGTAGTAGTACAGCACGCCGCTCTCGGTGGGAAAGCTGAAGCGCGCCTTGCCGCCGCTGAGCGTCACCTTGCCCCAGCGCGTGTTGGCGCCCCAGGCCGCGACGATGGTGCCGTCGGGATTGATCGTCAGATAGTAGATCTCGTACGGCCCGCCGGTGAAGCTGATCTGGCCCCGCCACTTGCCCTCGATCATACGGATGTCGGCGATCGGCTTGCCCGTCACGCTGGAGGCACCGAGGAGGAGGGCGGCGGCGAGCAGGATCAGGGTGGCGCGGGCGATCGCCCTGGAGGTGGTCATTCGGAGCTCCTGAGCGCTACTCGAGCGGGGTCACGTAGACGTACCAGCCGCCGAAGTCGGGATTCATCGTGATGGCACGGCCGTCCGGCCCGTCGAAGTACTGGAGAGTCCCGCTCGTGAGGTGCGACAGCTCGAAGCGCGCCTGGCCCCCGCTGAGCGTGACCGTGCCCCATTGCCAGTTCGGACCCCACGTCGTGACGATCGTGGCGTCGGGATTGACCGTCAGGTAGTAGAGCTGCGGCGGCCCGAGGCCGACGCTGATGGTGCCCTGCCATTTGCCCTCTATGTCGCGGATGTCCGTGATCGGTCTCGACGGCACCGAGGCGCATCCGGCGAGCAGGGCCAGGGCCGCCGGGACGAGCACACCCCGGAGAAACCGACGCGGCGTCATCGGGGCGGGCTTCGCCACAGGACGTGGCCCACGAAGAAGGGGCCGAGGCTCGCCATGTACTCGGAGGTCTGGGCGGTCTTGCGCATGGCCTGGACGAGGTGCGAGAGAGGCTGAAGCTCCCTGCCGCAGAGGCCGATGAGGAAGTCATTGTCCCGGGTGTCGAGGCCGTGGCAGGCCAGCCTGATGTCGTGGGCCAGATCGGCATCGCCGTAGGCGCGGCCGGTGGTGCCGTGCTCGCGCAGGATGGCCCCCTGCTCCTGTGCCGACAGCTTCGCGAAGGCCCCCGTCCGACGCAGGGGATACCACAGCGCCCAGGGCCAGGCGGGATTGAGCACGGTGCGGCGCGGGCGGCGGAGCAGCCAGTCCTCGAGGTCCGACTCGAAGCCGCTCGAGTAACTCCTGCCGAACATGGTCAGCTCGGGCTTGCGGGCGAGGCCGACGAAGGGCTCGGCGCCCAGGACCTCTCGCAGCCGCGTGACGAAGAAGGCCGGGTCCTCGGCGAAGCTCAGCACCCCGACCCCGCGGGAATCATGAAGATCGGCGTAGAGCACCGCGTCGATCTGGCTTCGCTCGAGCGCGGCGGCGAGCGCCTTGGCATCGCCGCAGCCGCCGAAGGCCTGAAGCTGCATGAACAGGCGTCGGCTCGACGTCTGACCATTGGCGCCGCGCTCGGCGACGTCCACTGCCACTTCGTCGGGCGTCACCTTGCCGGATGCCACGTCGTCAGGCTTGCCGTGCGTCGGAAGGCTCACCGCCGCCCCTAACCCCCGCGCGTATGCATCTCGAGATGGGGCTTGGCCTTGAGCTCGCCGATCTGGACCAGCGGACGTCTGTCCTTAACCGCCAGGCGCTCCTCGGCGCCCCGGTCACGCCGCAACTGCCAGGCCGACCGGATAAGATCTGCAAGCTCGGTAGTTGATGCCCCTTCTCTCAAGGGTTTTCTGAGGTCCATTCCTGTCGTGGCGTAGAGGCAGAGAAGCCATTGTCCGTCGGCAGTGAGCCGGCTCCGGTCGCAAGTGCTGCAGAAAGGGGCCGTGGTGGACGAGATGATCCCGAAGGTCAAGCCGTCCGGCAGGCGGAAGCGGTCCGCCGGCGCCGACGACTCCTCGACGATAGGCTCGACCGGGCCGTAGCGCGTCCCCAGACGCTCGAGAATCTCCGCCCGGGACACGACCTGGTTCATCGACCACTGTGTCGCCCCGCCCACGTCCATGTACTCGATGAAGCGGATCTCCGCGCCCATCCGGCGCGCGAACTCCAGCAAGTCCACGATCTCGTCGTCGTTGATGCCGCGCATCACCACGGTGTCGAGCTTGAGTCCGGGCCAGCCCATGCGGCTCACGCACGCGATCCCTTCGAGAACCTGCGGGTGCGCCTCGCGCCGCGTCAGCGCCAGAAAGCGATCGGGCTTGAGCGTGTCGAGGCTCACGGTGACCCGATGGATGCCCGCATCTCTCAGCGCCTGAGCCTCCTGGCCGAGCAGAATGCCGTTGGTGGTGATCGCGAGGTCACGGAGGCGGGGGTCGCGCGCGATCATCCCAACGAGGCGCGGCAGGTCCTTGCGAAGCAGAGGCTCGCCCCCGGTGAGCCGGACCTTGTCCACGCCCAGTGCGGCGAAGACGTCCACCAGCCGGGCGATCTCCTCGAAGGTCAGGATGTCGGCGCGGGGCAGCCAGGCGTACTCCTCTTCCGGCATGCAGTAGGCACAGCGGAGGTTGCAGCGGTCGGTGACCGAGAGGCGGAGGTTGCGGAGCGGTCGCGCAAACGTGTCGCGGATCATGGCAGCTCCACGAAGACGCGGCCGCCGTCCACCGATACGGGGAAACAGGCCATTTTCACGGCCGGATTGTTCACGTTGGCGCCCGTCTTCACGTCCCAGCGCCAAGCATGCCACGGGCACACGACCACCGTGCCATCGAGATCCCCCTCGCCGAGAGGCCCGCCGCGGTGGGCGCATGAATTGTCGAGGGCGTAGAAGGCGCCATCCACGTTGAACAGGGCGAGAGTCCTGCCTTCGGCCTCTACCACCCTGCCCTCCCCCACCCCGATGTCGGCGACCTCTCCCACCAGGACGCGGCGGCTCATGCGGTCACCGCTTCCCCCAGCCCGGCCCGCTGCCATTCACGAAGGAGGCCGGCCTTCTTGACGCCGACGTCGAAGTGATCCCACGGCATGATCTCGTCCGGGGTTCGCTCGCGCCGGGTGTAGAACGAGGGATCCTTCCCCCACTCGCGAAGCGCCTGGCGCCAGTCGCCGTCGAGGCGCGCGGCGATCTCGAGAAAGTCGGCGACCCGCCGGTCGCCGCGCGCCAGCAATGCCTGGAGACCGGCCTCGCGGGGGTTCTCGTGCACCACTCGTACCTGAAGTCGACGCGCGCCGCTCTTGATCGCTTCGAGCTTGGCTTCGAGGTCGCGCGGCTCGTCGAACGGCGCCCACTGGAAAGGAGTCCACGGCTTGGGCACGAAGGAGGACACCGACAGCGTCAGCTTGCCGAAGGGGTGGCCGTCGGGTCCCGGCACGCGCAGCCGCTCGAGCATGCGACGCGCCAGGTCGGGGATGGCTTCCACGTCTTCCATCGTCTCGGTCGGCTGGCCGATCATGAAGTAGCACTTGAGGTTGGGGATGCCATACTTGCGCAGGAGGTCGCAGGCGGCGTAAAGCTGCTCGTCCGTGATGACTTTACGGATGACTCGACGTAGCCTCTCCGTGCCGGCCTCGGGCGCCATCGTCAGTGTCCGGTGGCCGCCGCGGTGGAGCGCGGCCACCAGGTCTTCCGTCAAGCTGTCGGCCCGCAGCGAGGAGATCGAGACCTCCACGCCGTACTCCTCGAGCATCTTCATCAGGTCGCCGATCCACGGGTAGTCCGACACGCAGGCGCCCACGAGCCCCACGCGCTTGGACTCTTTCGCGATCTGCGCGACGGACTCGCGCAGCGACTCGAGGCTCCGGTGGCGCACGGGGCGGTACACCTGCCCTTCCAGGCAGAAACGGCAGCCTCTCCCGCACCCCTTGCCCACCTCGAGGAGTGCCATGTGGCCGTATTCCGCCTTCGGGGTCTTGAGCACCGAGCGGGTCTCGAAACGGTTGACGTCACCCAGCCGCCTCTTGACGACCAGCGCGGGGACCAGAGCCTCCCGCGGCGTGACCATGCCGATGGTCCCGTCCGCGGCATAGCGCACGTCATAGGCTGCCGGCACGTAGATGCCCCGAAGCGGCTTGAGCCGGTCCATCACCCGCTCCCGCAGATCCTCTTGCCCTTCGGCGCGGCAGGACCGATACACCTCAACGATCTCCGCGACCAGCTCTTCCCCCTCGCCGACTGCGATGGCATCCATGAAGGGCGCGACGGGCTCCGGGTTCGAGAACGCGCAGACGCCGCCCATGAGCACCAGGGGGTCGCCCGGCCTGCGTTCCGCCGCCCGGACGGGAATCCCCGCCATGCGAAGGAGGCGCAGCACGTTGATGTAGTCCCCCTCGTAGGTGACGGAGAATCCGACCACGTCGAAGTCGCGGAGCGGCCGCAGCGACTCCAGGGAGAACGGCTCGGTCCCCGTGCGCGCGTACTCCTCGGAATCCTCGGGATCCGGGAAAAACACGCGCTCGCAGACGGCGTCGGGGAGGGCGTTCAGATGCTCGTAGATGGTCTGAAACCCCAGGTTGGACATGCCCACCGCGTAGGTATTGGGATAGACGAGCGCGACCGAGACACGGCCGCCCCAATCCTTGCGGGCCGCACCCTCTTCACCGGCGACGAGGGATTGGGCTTTCTTTTTGAGTTTCCAGGACATACAGCGAGTCTACCACGGGGAGTCGGGGGCTCAGGCGGCCGGAGCGGTGAAGAGACGGCGCTGGAGTTCGCCTCGCTGGCGTGGCCCCGCTAGACGCCCATGATCTGGACGTCGATGCTGCGCGGCCTCGGCCCGTCGAGCTCGGCGAAGAGGATCGACTGGAAGCGGCCCAGCGACAGCTCCCCGCCGCTGATGCCGACGGCGATGCTCCGCCCCAGCAGCGCGGCCCGGAGGTGCGAGTGCGCGTTGCCCCGCTCGCAATCCGAGTACCGGGGGTCGTCGTGGCGGTAACCGTCGTTCTCGGCCACCAGCGTCTCGATCATGGCCTTGAGGTCCTCGACGAGGGCGCCCTGGAACTCGTTGACGAAGAGCGCGCAGGTCGTGTGCAGCGAGTTGACGAGGAGGATGCCTTCCTTGATGTCGGCGCTCAGCATGACGTCGCGGATCGTCTTGGTGATGTCGAGGATCTGGGTCTTGTGCTCGCTCAACATCGTGAACGTCTTGCGCGCCACCTTGAGGGTCTGCACCTTCGTCTCCTCCATCATCCCAAGCACTCGATGAAGCAGTGCTCGCGCTGAGGTTCATCGCGCTGCTGGTGCCGAGGGAGGGAATCGAACCCCCACGGCCCCAAGGGGCCAGCGGATTTTAAGTCCGCTGCGTCTCCCAGTTCCGCCACCCCGGCGCCTGCCGCACCCGCCGGCCTGTAATGGAGGCGGCGAGCGGATTCGAACCGCTGAATAGAGGTTTTGCAGACCTCCGCCTTAGCCACTTGGCTACGCCGCCACATAACTCAAGGGGGTCCGGTCCGCCCTCCGGCCCCCACTTCGAACATATGGAGCGGGAAACGGGATTCGAACCCGCGACCCCAACCTTGGCAAGGTTGTGCTCTACCACTGAGCTATTCCCGCAAAAACCCATCTGTTTCACGAGTCTGACGCAGTGTAACAAACGCCTGAGGGAAGTGTCAACCTACGTCGCCGTCGGCACCCCGGCCCGGAGATACCTGGCGGCCTCCTCCGGCGGGGTTGGATTGATGAAGAAGCCCGTACCCCACTCGAATCCGGCGACCTGGGTCAATTTCGGGATGATTTCGAGGTGCCAGTGGAAGTGATCGAGGGTCGGAGTCTTGAGCGGAGCCGAATGGAGGCTCAGGTTCCAGGCAGGAGCGCCCAGCACCTGATTCATCCGCCTCAGCACCTCGCCCAGGACCCGCGCCAGGTCCCTGCGGTCCGTGCCCAGGGCGTCCTCGTAGCTCGAACGATGGCCCTCGGGCAGTATCCAGGTTTCAAAGGGGAAGCGCGGGGCATAGGGGCAGAGCGCCACGAAGCCGCCCTCACCCAGGATGAGCCGGCCCAGGCCGCGGATCCTGTCCTGCATCTCCTGGTGAATGATGTCGCACCAGATGCAGCGCTTCCTCATGCGGAAGTGGCGGAGCGCCCCTTCCAGCTCCTGCTCCACCATCATGGGCACGATGGGCGTGGCGATGAGCTGGGAGTGCGGGTGCTCGATCGAGGCGCCGGCCGCCTCGCCGTGGTTCTTGAAGACGCTGACGTACTCGAAGCGGGCATCCTTCTGCAGGTCGAGCATGCGCTGGCGCCATGCCTCGAGCACTGCGACGACCTGGGTTTCCGGCAGGCTCGCCAGCGAGGCGCCGTGGTCGGGAGTTTCAATGATGACCTCGTGGGCCCCGATGCCGTTCATCCGGTCGTAGACACCCTCGCCGGCGGGCTCGAGCTCTCCCTCTATCCGCAGGGCGGGGAACTTGTTGGGCACCACGCGGAGATCCCAGCCGGGCCCATTGGGCGCGCTCCCGGGGATGCGGACCGCGAGTACTTCCCCCGGCGTGCGCGACTCCTGTCCGGGGCAAAAGGTGCAGGGGCCGGAGCTCCGCAGCAGCACCGGCGCCGAGGCGAAGTCGGACGGCCGCCTGGATCGCTCGGTCGAAATGATCACCCAGCGACCGACGACGGGATCGCGCCTCAGCTCAGGCACGAGCCGCGTGCTCCTCCTCGGGGCGCGGCTCGCGGGCCAGAAGCGAGGCCAGCGCCTCCCTCACGGGCTTGGCCTCGAAGAGCACCGCGGAGACCTCGTCGCAAATCGGCAGGCCGACCCCGACGCGGGCCGCCAGCATCCGGGCAGAGGCGACGGTGCGCACGCCCTCGGCCACCATGGGCGTGGAACCTTCGGCCTGGGCCAGGCTCAGGCCTTTTGCGATGGCCAACCCGAGCAGATGATTGCGGCTCTGTGAGCCCGTGCAGGTCAGGACGAGATCGCCCAGCCCGGCCAGACCCGCGAGCGTCGCGGGCTCCCCTCCGAGGCGCAGCGCGAGGCGGCCCGTCTCGGCCAGGCCGCGGGTGATGAGGGCCGCGCGCGCGTTCTCGCCCAGCCCGAGCCCGTCGGACAAGCCGGTGGCGATCGCCATCACGTTTTTCAGCGCGCCGCCGATCTCGACCCCGACGAGGTCGCGATTCGTGTAGAGCCGGAAGGCGGGAGCGCTCAACCTCTCCTGGAGGGTCCGCGCCATTGCGGCATCCGTCGAGGCCACGACGAGGGCGGTGGGCAAACCCGCCGCCACCTCGCGGGCGAACGAGGGGCCCGAGAGCACCGCGACCGGGCGCCCGGGCACTACCTGCGAGAGCAGCTCGGACATGCGCAGCGCGCTCGAAGGCTCGAGGCCCTTGGTCGCCGAGAGCAGGACCGACCCGGGCGGGACCGCGGCCGCCAGCGGCTGCAAGACACCCCGGAGGAAGTGGGACGGAACAGCGAGAACCACGAGTGAGACGCCGTCGAGCGCCTCGGCGTGGTCGGCGGTGGCGAGAACGCCCGCGGGAAGAGCCACGTTGGGGAGATAGCGACGGTTTTCTCGGGCGCCCGCGATGGCGCGCGCCAGCGCCGGGTCGCGAGCCCAGAGCCGCACCGCCACGCCGCTCCGGCCGAATTGGACGGCCAGCGCCGTGCCCCAGCTGCCGGCGCCGATAATCGCCGCCGCGCCGACGCTCGACGTCATGCTG
>JBKPBU010000503.1:0-1501 GCA_046727015.1 Candidatus Methylomirabilota bacterium
GCGGACTTCAACGGTGACGGCCGACAGGACTACGCGGTGCTTCTCAGGATCGGCGAGCCCGAGGGCAAGCCGGGCGAGGCCCTGCGGACGGCGCCGCTCTGGGCAGTGGTCTTCCTCGCGAACCGGGATGGGCGTTACCGGCCCTTCATCCTGTACAAGGATGCCGACGCGATGTTCCCGTCGCGGCGGGTGCTCTGGGTCCAGGCCCCGGGACGCGTGCACCACGGCGCGCACCCCGAGCGCGTCCTCACGCTGAAGCAGCCGGCGGTGGGCTCCATGCTCTGCGAGAGCACGGCGAAGGTCTTCTACTGGGTGGGCCTGAGGCAGACCTTCCGGGAGTATTTGACGAAGGAGTAAAGCCCCCTCGACTCTCTCAGCCCTCGCCTCACCGCTCGAAGCGAGCGCTTCAGCTCGAACTGCGGCCCTCTCCCCCTCGGAGGGGGGAGAGGGAAGACTGGGGGGTCAGGACTTGGGGACGTACAGTTTCCCGCCTACTTTCTTGAACTCTTCCGCTTTTTCGCGGAGACCCTGGGCTATGGCGGCGCTGTCGTCGGCCAGGCCCTGCGTCTTCGCGTACTCGCGTACCTCCTGCGTGATCTTCATCGAGCAGAAGTGCGGGCCGCACATGGAGCAGAAGTGCGCCACCTTGGCGCCCTCGGCCGGCAGGGTCTCGTCGTGGAATGACCGCGCCGTCTCCGGATCGAGCGAGAGGTTGAACTGGTCCTCCCAGCGGAACTCGAAGCGGGCGCGGGACAGCGCGTCGTCCCACTCGCGCGCGCCCGGGTGCCCCTTGGCGAGGTCGGCGGCGTGCGCGGCGATCTTGTACGCGATGACCCCGTCCTTGACGTCCTGCTTGTCGGGCAGCCCCAGGTGCTCCTTGGGCGTGACGTAGCACAGCATGGCCGTGCCGTACCAGCCGATCATGGCGGCGCCGATCGCCGAGGTGATGTGGTCGTAGCCGGGCGCGATGTCGGTCGTCAGCGGCCCCAGGGTGTAGAACGGCGCCTCGTGGCACTTCTCGAGCTGCCGGTCCATGTTCTCCTTGATCAGGTGCATGGGCACGTGCCCCGGCCCCTCGATCATGACCTGGCAGTCGTGCGCCCATGCGATCTTGGTCAGCTCGCCCAGCGTGTCGAGCTCGGCGAACTGCGCCTCGTCGTTGGCGTCGGCCTGGCAGCCCGGCCGGAGGCCGTCACCCAGCGAAAACGCGACGTCGTAACCCGCCATCAGCTCGCACATCTCCTCGAAGTGGGTGTAGAGGAAGCTCTCCTGGTGGTGGGAGAGGCACCACTTGGCCATGATCGAGCCGCCGCGCGAGACGATGCCGGTGACGCGCTTGGCCGTGAGCGGGATGTAGCGAAGCAGCACGCCCGCGTGGATGGTGAAGTAGTCGACGCCCTGCTCCGCCTGCTCGACGAGCGTGTCGCGGAAGATCTCCCAGGTCAGCTCCTCGGCCTTGCCGCCGACCTTCTCGAGCGCCTGGTAGATCGGCACCGTCCCG
>JBKPBU010000504.1:0-6640 GCA_046727015.1 Candidatus Methylomirabilota bacterium
CTGAAGGCGGCGTCCCTGAAATCGCCGAGGACGGTCTCGTCCGTGGCGGGCTGCATGGCGCGCTGATGATGCGAGCCGAGCCATTCCCGCGACTCCTTTGCATGGCACTCGGCGCACGAGCGGTCGCCGACGTACGCGAGCACCCGGGTCTTGGCGGGCGCGTACCGCTGCGTACCCGAGAGCAGCTTCCAGGTCAGGCCGGCGGCCGCCGCCAGGACGACCACGGCCGCGACGCCAACCAGGAGGTGCCACCCGCGTGGCGGCGGCGCGGCCGCTGGGGTCAGCCTACCTGCTCCTCTTCGGCGAAGCGGAAGAGGGCGAGAGCCAGGGCAATCGCCACGGGGCCCAGGATGATACCGATGGCGCCGAAGGTGGCGAGCCCGCCGATGAGGCCGAGGAGCACGGGCAGGGTCGAAATCTGGGCGCGGCCCGAGACGACGAGCGGCCGGACGATGTTGTCTACCAGCGACACGACCACCAGTCCCCAGAAGACGAGGAAGAGGGCGGCGCCCACGCGGTCGTGCGCGACGTGCACGAACGCCGCGGGAATCCAGACGAGGGACGAGCCCACCACCGGCACCAGCGCCGCCAGCGAGGCCAGGACGCCGAAGACCACGGGGGACGGCAGACCCGTGAACGCAAAACTGAGACCCACCAATATCCCCTGCACCACGGCCGTCAGGAGCGTACCCAGGGCGACCGCGCGGATCACCGCCGAGAGGTGCCCGACCAGGTCAGCCTTGCGGGCGGCGGTGAGCGGGACGAGGGCGAGCGCGCGCGTGATCATCTCCCCGCCGTCGCGCAGGAAGAAGAACAGCAGGAAGAGCGTCAGGCCCACCTCGACGACGACACCCAGCACGCCGGCGAAGAAGGCGCCGCTGGAGGCGACGAGGAGCGCGAGCATCGTCCGGCCGCCGTCGAGGGCCCATGCCTGGATCTGCTCGGGCGGCACGGGTACGAATTTCCCGATCCATGTGAAGAGCTGGTCGAAGGCGGGCACCTGGAAGACGTCGGCGGCGTGGGTGATCCGGTAGCGGTCGGCCAGCTCCTGCAGTCTTCCGACGAGCACCGTGGCCTGACCGGCGAAGACCACCGCCGTGGCCACGGCCGGGATCAGGACGAAGAGCGCGCCGGCGACGGTGAGCAAGAGAGCCGCGAGTGCTGGCCGGCCGCCCAGCTTGCGCGTGAGGAAGCCGAAGACCGGCGCAAGGAGAAAAGCCAAAAGTGCCGCCCACAGGATGGATTCGAAGAAGGGCTTGAGGATGTTCAGGAGGAGCAGCCCCAGCAGGGCGATCGCGATCAACCCGAACACCCTTGCGTAAAAGCGGCGGCTGTCCTCCGTCCGAGCCATGGTGCCTTACTTCAGCTTGACCTCGATCCCTCCCCGGCCAGCGTGAGCTTGACGCCTGTCTGGATGCTCGTCAGCTGGGCCGCCGCCGCCCCGCCGAGGCACACGAGCGCTGCCGTCATGATCCAGATCCATGCACGCGCCATCATCAGCCTCCTTGGCCGCCCGCGAGGTTCACTGCCCGGTGGAGTGTAGCACGAGCCGAGGTATAGTACCGGGCATGGCCACCTTCCCTCTCGCGCTCGACGGCGTCCGCGTGCTCGACCTCTCCCGCGTCATTGCCGGCCCCTGGTGCGGCGCTCTCCTGGGCGACCTGGGAGCCGACGTCATCAAGGTCGAAGACCCAGGGGGCGGCGACGAATCACGCACGTGGCCGCCTCACAAGGACGGCGAGGCCGCGGCCTACCTGCTCTTCAACCGCAACAAGCGCGGCATGACGCTCGATCTGAAAGCCCCGGAGGCGGTGGACGTGGTCAAGACGCTTGTCAGGTCGTCCGACGTCCTCATCGAGAACTTCCGCACGGGCACCATGGAGGGGTTCGGCCTCGGCTACGAGGCGCTGGCCGCGATCAACCCGCGCCTCATCTACTGTTCGGTTTCGGCCTTCGGCCGCACGGGGCCGCGCAAGGACGCGCCCGGCTACGAAGCGCTCATGCAGGCCTTCTCCGGCATCATGTCCATCACCGGCGAGCCGGGCGGCCAGCCGGTGCGCGCGGGCGTGTCCTTCCTCGATCTCTCGACCGGCATGCTCTGCGCCATGGGTGTCTGCGCGGCCCTGATCCAGCGCGAAAAGACCGGGCTCGGCCAGCGCGTGGACGGCTCGCTGCTCGAGACGGCGGTGAGCCTGCTCGCCTTCCACGCCGAGGGCTATCTCCTGACCGGGCTCGTGCCGAAGGCGCTCGGGTCCAGCCATCCGTCGCTGTCGCCCTACCGTAACTTCAAGTGCAAGGACGGCCAGTGGATCTTCATCGCGGCGGCCAACGACCGCTTCTGGCAGAAGCTGGCGCGCGCGCTCGGCCTCGCCGACCTGGCGACCGATCCGCGCTTCTCCGACAATCAACAGCGGGTCACACACCGGGCCGAGCTCGAAGGGCTGCTCGAGCGCGTGATCGGCGAGCGGGAGCGCGAGGGGCTCTTGAAGCTCCTGGCCGAGGCCGATGTCCCCGCCACGCCCGTCAATACCGTGGCCGAGGTGATGACGGACCCGCAAACACTCGAGCGCGGCATCATCCAGACGGTCGCGCACCCCACGCTCGGAGAGATTCCCGTGGTCGGCACGCCGCTCAGATTCTCGCGGATGGCGCCTGGCGTACGCCGCGCCGCCCCGCGGAGCGGCGAGCACACCGACCAGATCCTCGCCGAGTGCGGGCTGGCCCCGGACAAGATCCGCGAGCTGCGCGACAAGAAGGTCGTTCTCTAGACCACCGGTCCCCTCTCCCCCGCGGCGGGGAGAGGGTGAGGGTGAGGAGGAGGTCGTGATGTTCGGTCTTCGCAAGCTCTCGATGATCACCAGGGACGATTCCCTTCCCGGCCGCGGTGCGGCCATGCCGGTGCCCGCGGCGCATTTCGTGAGCGGCGCGCGCCTCGAGCCGCCCTGGCCCGCCGGCACGGAGCTGGCGCTGTTCGGCATGGGCTGCTTCTGGGGCGCGGAGCGTATCTTCTGGCAGGCCGGAGGTGTCTACTCGACCTCGGTCGGCTATGCGGGCGGCTACACGCCCAATCCGACATACGAAGAAGTCTGCAGCGGCATGACGGGACACACCGAGGCAGTGCGCGTGGTCTTCGACCCGGCGGCCATCACCTACGAGTCGCTGCTGCGCCTCTTCTGGGAGGGCCACGACCCGACCCAGGGCATGCGCCAGGGCAATGACACGGGCACCCAGTACCGCTCCGCCATCTACACCTACGGTGACGCGCAGCTGAAGGCCGCGCTCGCGTCGAAGGACGCCTACCAGCGGGCGCTGAACAAAGCCGGCCACAAGGCGATCACGACCGAGATCCGCGAGGCGCCCGAGTTCTACTACGCGGAGGACTACCACCAGCAGTACCTCGCCAAGAATCCCTCGGGTTACTGCGGCATCGGAGGCACGGGCGTGAGCTGTCCAACCGGGCTCGCCGCGGGCAGAGGATGACTCGCGGGCGGAGATACGCGCCCGCGCTCGTCACCTGGGCGCTGGTGGTCTCGATCGTGGGCGGGTGCGCGTCGCTCGGCTTCGAGTCACCAGACTCCCTGATGAAGGAAGGGCAGCAGCTCTACGCCGACAAGAAGTATGACGAGGCCATCGCGAAGTTCGAGCGGGTCATCGAGCTCGACAAGACCCGCTGGCTCGCCTACCTCTACCTCGCGCGCTGCTACATGGCCAAGGGCACCTGGACGAAGGCGCTCGCCAACGCCCGTCTCGCCTACGAGGCCGCACCGGGAGGCGAGGACGTCCTTCCCACGTTCACGAAGGCACTCTGGGGCGGCGGCATCGAAGCGTTCAACAACGGGCAATTCCGCGACGCGATCTCCGCTCTGACCGAGTACCTGCGCCTCCAGCCCGCGGACGCCTCGGGCTACCTGGCGCTCGGGAAAGCGTACCTGCAGTCGGGCGACCGCTCCGACGCGCTGGGCGCCCTCCTCAAGGCCCTCGAGCTCAATCCGAGCATGTCCGAAGTCCAGGAGCTCCTCCGCAGCCTCCGCTAGCCTCGTCACTCGCATCGCGTATGCGCGAGGCGGGCGGGCGGGTGCCCGTCACGCGCCGCCGGGAGGGTCGGGTTCGATGTCCGCGGCGCCCGCCGTGCGCGCCAGGAAATCCTTGGGCACCGGCCGCCCGGCGTCCGTGAACGCCTTGCGGATCGCCTCGACGTTGGGACCGAAGATGGTCTTGCGCTTGGAGCGGGCCCACTCGTTCGAGGCGGCGATGCTGTCGAGCGAGCCCTGGAAGCGCGGCATGACGTAGCGCGCGAAAAGCTCGTAGCTCCGCAGCGTCTGCTCGCGGTCCGCCCACTCGTTGGCGCGGAAGAGGAGACCGCCGAAGCCGCCGCGGGAGAACTCCACCAGCCGCTCGATGCCTCGTATCACGGTCTCGGGCGTGCCCACGAGCGTGGTGCCCGCCTTGACGCCATCGCGGAGCGGATTGTCGGACCGGCCGGGCGGCCGCCCGAGCGTCTCCTCGAAGTACGTCACGGTCTCGTGGCGCTCCCGGGCGTGGACCTGCTTGAGCGCCAGCTCGTCGTCCTCGGCCACGTGGACGTTGACGACGAGGCGCCACTGGCGGCGGTCCATGCTCTTGCCGTGCTGGGCCGCGGTCTCCTCGGCGATCTTCCAGTGAGCCGCGATGGCCTCGGGCCCGCCCGGTAGCCCCGCGCCGAGCGAGAGGACGCCGAGGCCGTGCTTGCCCGCGCTGACCATGCCCGAGGGCGTCATGACGCTCGCCACCGCGATGGGGAAGTGCGGGTCGGTGTAGGGCGTGAGATGCAGGCGCGCCTCGCGAAGCTCGAACCAGTCGGTCTTCATGCTCACGGGCTCGTCGCCGCGCAGGAGCGCCATGATCGCGTCGAGCGCATCCTCCATCCGCTGGCGCTGAGTGACGGCTTCGATACCCATCATGTACGCGTCGGAGACGAGGGCGCCCGGCCCGCAGCCGAGCATCGCCCGCCCGCGCGTCATGTGGTCGAGCTGGACGAAGCGCTCCGCGACCAGGAAGGGGTGATGGTAGGGCAGGCTCGTGACGCCCGAGCCCAGCATGATGTGGCGCGTGCGCTCGGCGGCGGCCGCGATCATGATCTCGGGCGAGGCGATCAGCTCCCACCCCGCCGAGTGGTGCTCGCCGATCCAGACCTCGTCGTAGCCCAGGTGGTCGAGCCACTCGATCAGCTCCATGTCGCGATCGATGGCGAGCGTCGGATTCTCGCCCACCCGGTGGAAGGGAGCGAGGAAGATGCCGAATTTCATCCCGCGGTGGGCCATGGTCTCTCCGTGAAGGGGTGCGATGCGGTCGGGGCCTAGCGGGCCAGCGTCATCTCCGACACGATCAGCCGGAAGTCGGCGCGCGGCTTGAAGGAGACACGCCGGCTCGTGCCGTAGACGACCACCTCCTGGAAGAGCTCGACCGACGGCTTCTCGTCCTGGAAGATCGCCGTCGCTTCCATGTAGAGCGCCTTGCGCTTCTTGGGGTCGAGGGTGTAGCGCGCCTGCTCCATCAGGTCGTGGAAGCGCTGCCCCGGCTGGCTCCCCACCCAGTACTTCCCGTTGAATCCCGTCGGGTGGAAGATGCGCCAGAGGCTGCCGTCGGCGTCGAGCAGCGTGGACTGCGGGTTGCCGAGGAAGAGCCCGGACGGCGGCACCGCGCGCTCGTTGTTCATGCGCTGGCGGGCGCCCATCTCCATCATCTCGAGGCGCGCCCGGATGCCCGCCTTGCTCCACATGTCGGCGATGGCCTCCATGAGCGCCTTGTCGTTGACCATGGTGCCGTTGCCGAAATAGATCGTCACGTCGATGCCGCCCGGATAACCGGCCTGGGCGAGAAGCGCCTTGGCCCTGGCGGGGTCGTAGGGATACGGCTTGAGCGCGGGATTGTGACCGAAGTCCGTGTCCGCCAAGCCGCCGCTATACGGCTTGCCCGTGCCCGCGTAGAGGTTCTTGATGAGGGCGGGCACGTCGAGGGCATAGGCGAGGGCCTGGCGCACGCGCTTGTCGGACAGCGGAGGCTGGGTCGAGTTGGTCGACAGCGCCACCACGCGCGTGGACGGCGCCGTGAGGAGACGCGTGGCGCGGCCCTCCGCGATGCCCTTCATGCGGTCCGGCGGCACGTTGGTGATGACGTCGACGTCACCCTTTTCGAGGGCGACGATGCGCGGGAACTCGTCGGGGATGGGCTTCCAGATCACCCGCTCCACTCCCGGCGTCTTGCCCTCCCATCCCCACCACTCGTGGTTCGCCTGCATGACCAGGCGCTCGTCCTTCACCCACTCGGCGAAGCGGTAGGCGCCGGTCCCGACCGGGCGGCGCGCGAGCTCCTTGACGCCCTCGTCGGTGGTCAGGCGCGCGGGGAGGATCTGGGATCCCATCTGCGCCATGCGCACCGCGATGAGCGGATCCGGCTTCTTGGTGAGGATGCGGATGACGGAGGGGCTCACGATCTGGACCGCCTCGATGGTCGTGAAACCCGGCGTGACCACGGTCTTGCCCGGCACCATGTTGCGGTCGAGCGTCGCCTTGACGTCCTCGGCGGTGAAGGGCGCGCCGTCGTGGAACTTGACGCCGGGCCGCAGCGTGAACTCCCACGTCGTCTCGTTGACCGTCTTCCA
>JBKPBU010000505.1:0-1833 GCA_046727015.1 Candidatus Methylomirabilota bacterium
GGGATGTACGTGCTGGGCGTCCTGCCCGGCGTGGACCGTCCCGCCATCGCCGCCGCGCTGCCGAGCCTGTCCGGCTATACCATCCTCATCGACGCCGGCGCCAACGTCGACCCCAAGCCGCGCCACCTCTTCCAGTTCGCCGTCATGGGGCACGTCTACTCGCGCGACATCGTGGGCAAGGACAACCCGCGCGTGGGTCTCCTCTCCGTCGGCGTGGAGGAAGGGAAGGGCAACGAGCTGACGAAGGAGGCCTTCGAGGAGCTCAGGACCTCGTCGATCAATTTCATCGGCAACATCGAGGGACGCGACATCTACAACGGACGCTGCGACGTGGTGGTGACGGACGGGTTCACGGGCAACGTCTGCCTCAAGGTCTCGGAGAGCCTGGCCGAGATGCTGACGGAGATGATCCGGCAGGAGGTCGGCCGCGACGTCTTCTCCCTGGCGGGGGCGGCGCTCTCGAAGCGCGCCTTCACGCGCATGAAGCGCCGGGTTGACTACACGGAGATGGGCGGCGCGCCGCTGCTCGGCATCAACGGCGCCTCCATCATCTGCCACGGTGCCTCGCCGGTGAAGGCCATCAAGAACGCCGTGCGGGTGGCTGCCGAGTGGGTCAAGAACGGAGTGAACGAGCACATCAAGACCGCCCTCGAAGCCGAGTCGGAGCTCGCCGAGGGGCGCGAGGGAGGCCGCGAATGACCCGGGCACGGATCATCGGCATCGGCGCCTATGCCCCGAAGCGCATCCTGACCAACGAGGAGCTCGAACGGATGGTCGAGACCTCGGACGAGTGGATCGTCCAGCGCACCGGCATCCGCGAGCGGCACATCGTCGACGAGAACGAGGCGACCTCAGACCTCGCCATCAGGGCGGCGCAGCAGGCGCTCGAGCGCGCTCAGGTCGAGCCCGGCGAGATCGATCTCATCGTGCTCGGCACGACCACCGGCGACATGGCGTTCCCGACCACCGCGAACATCGTCCAGCACCGGCTCGGCTGCAGGAACGCGGGCTCCATGGACGTCTACGCCGCCTGCTCCGGCTCGGTCTACAGCCTCTCCGTCGGCTCGCAGTATATCCAGACGGGCAAGTACAAGACCGTCCTCTGCATAGGCGCCGAGTGCCTGTCCCGCATTGTCGACTACACCGACCGCGGCACCTGCATCCTGCTCGCCGATGCGGCGGGCGCGGTGGTGCTCCGCCCCTCCGACGGGGAGGCGGGGATCCTCGATACCGACCTCTACTCCGACGGGCGCTATGGTGACCTCCTGATCCAACCGGCGGGCGGCTCGCGCCACCCGGCGACCCACGAGACGGTGGACAAGCGGATGCACTTCGCCAGGATGAAGGGCAACGAGGTCTTCAAGGTCGCGGTGCGCATGTTCGAGGACTGCGCGGTGCGGATTCTCACCCGGAACGGATTCACGGCGCAGGACCTCGCCCTCTTCGTCCCGCACCAGGCCAACCTGCGCATCATCGAGGCGGCGGCAAGGCGGCTCAAGTTCCCCATGGATCGCGTGTTCGTCAACGTGGATCGCTACGGCAATACCGGCGCCGCCTCGGTGTACGTCGCCCTCGAGGAGGCGTGGGCCTCGAAGCGGCTCAACCCAGGCGACCTCGTGCTGATGGCCGCCTTCGGCGGCGGCTTCACCTGGGGCGCGGCGCTGCTGCGTTGGTAGGGGCCCGATGAAGATCGCGTTCCTCTTCCCCGGGCAGGGCTCACAGGCGGTCGGCATGGGCCGGGCGTTCGCGGAGTCTTCGCCCGCGGCGGCGGCAGTGTGGAGCCGGGCCGACGATGCGGTCGGCTTCCGGCTCTCGCGGCTCTGTTTCGAGGGG
>JBKPBU010000506.1:0-3669 GCA_046727015.1 Candidatus Methylomirabilota bacterium
CCAGTGTCGATGATGAACTCTATGCCACAGGGCACGATACAACATGACCACGCCAGTGGGCCGGCGCATTCCGATCTGGGTAAAGGTGGCGTACTCCGCCTACGTGGTCGTGGTGGTGCCGTGCTACTGGGTCGCCTATACTCCGTGGAACTTTCTCTACTTCTGCGACATCGCGCTGCTCGTCACCGCCGTCGCGATCTGGATCGAAAGCCCGCTGCTCGTCAGCATGCAGGCGGTCGCGATCACGGTGCCGCAGCTCTTGTGGGTGGTCGACCTCCTGTGCCGCCTGGTCGCGGGCGTACACGTCACCGGCGTCACCGGCTACATGCTGGATGCGAGCATTCCCCCGTTCCTGCGAATACTCTCCTCGTTTCACGGGTGGCTGCCCTTCGTTCTTCTCTGGCTGCTCTCGCGATCAGGCTACGACCGGCGGGCGTTCCGCCTGCAGTCCGCGGCCGCGGTGGTGGTCCTGCTCGTGTCCTACCTCTTCGCTCCCGCCCCGCCGCCCTCCGCGAGCCACCCGAGCTGGGCGGTCAACCTCAACTACGTGTACGGGCTCGATGACAAGCATCCCCAGGCGTTCATGGCGCCCCGGCTCTGGCTGCTCTTCCTGATTGCCTTTCACGTGATCGCGATCTATCTCCCCACCCACCTCGTGCTCCGGCGCGTCTACGACCCACCCCCCTCATCCTAATGTTTGCGAGGAAGCGGAGGCACCCGTATGCTGGGAAACTGGGGGGGATGGGAATGAACGTGACCGTGGCCAGCTACAACATCCACAAAGCCGAGGGCCTCGATCGCCGCGTCGACCTGGCTCGCATCGCCCGGGTCCTCGGCGAGATCGACGCCGATGTCGTGGGCATCCAGGAGATCTACCGGCCCCAGGCCGAGGCGCTGGCCGCCGAGCTCGGCATGAGCATGGAGATGGGTGTCACGCGGCACTTCGAGAACATGCCCTACGGCAACGCTATCTTCACCCGCTTCAAGGTCCTCGGGTCTCACACCTTCGACCTGACGTGCCCGCCCCGGGAGCCGCGCGGGGGTCTCCGCCTCGACATGATGGTGGGTGAGCACCCGCTCCATCTCTTCAATGTCCACTTCGGGCTCAAGATCCGCGAGCGCGCCGAGCAAGTGGAGGCGCTGGTGCGGGAGCAGGTCCTCCGGCACGATCTCCCCGGCTCCCGCGTGGTGATCGGCGACCTGAACGAGTGGTTCCCCGGCGCCGTGGGTCGCGCGCTCCGCCGCGAGCTCCACGGGCCCCGCATCCGACGCACCCATCCGGCGCCGCTCCCCATTTTCCCGCTCGACCGCATCTACTGGGATCGCGACCTCCACTCCGACAGCTTCCGCGTGCACCGAAGCCAGCTTGCCCGCATTGCCTCAGATCATCTTCCGGTGGTTGCGCGGCTTCGCCTGGCTCCCGCCCCCAGCCTGCGCTAGTCTCTCAGCCCATGGCCGACGCCACATCGACCGCTTCCGGGATACCCAAATGGCCCGGAGAGACCCGGGCCGCCTGCGCCTTCACCTTCGACATGGACGCCGAGACGCTCTGGATGGCGCGGGGTGTTCAGGAGCCCGTGACGCTGTCCCAGGGGCGCTTCGGCCCGATCGAGGCGCTGCCGCGCATACTGGCGCTCCTCGAGAAGGCCGAGGTGCGCGCGTCCTTCTTCATCCCGGCCTGGGTCGCGTCGCACTACGCCGACGCGGTCCGCGCCATCGCGGCGGCGGGGCACGAGATCGGCTGCCACGGCGACCTGCACGAGCGCGTGAGCGATCTCGATCCCAAGCAGGAAGAGGCCATACTCGAGAAGAGCCTCGAGGTGCTGACGCCGCTCGCCGGGCGTCGGCCCGTCGGCTGGCGGGCGCCGGCCTGGCAGCTCTCCGCGAAGTCGCTCGAGCTGGTCGGCAAGCACGGCTTCGAGTACTCGTCAAACATGATGGATAGGCTCGTGCCGTACCTGCACCCGGAAGAAGGCGGCCGGGCGCTGGTGGAAATTCCCGTCTCGTGGGTACTGGACGACGCGCCGTTCTTCATGTTCACGGGGCAGCGGAGCATCCAGGCGCCGGGGCCGGTGTTGCAGGGCTGGATCACCGAGTTCGACGGCATCACCGAGGCCCACGGCGTCACCAACTTCACCTTCCACCCGCAGATCATCGGCAGGCCGTCGCGCCTCGCGTGCCTGCGGGAATTGCTCGACCACGTCAAGCACACGCCGCGCGTCTGGGTAGCACCGCTCGCCGAGATCGCCGCCCACTGGCGGTCGACCGCGCAGCGCTGACTAGCCCGACGCGGCGTCGGAGGCGGCGAAGCGCTCCAGGTGGTGCTCGGCGTCGCCGAAGGTCTGCCCGATCATGGTCAGCCGCCGGAACGTGTGGCTGATCTTCAGCTCCTCGGTCATGCCCATCCCGCCGTGGAGCTGCACGGCTTCCTGGCTGACGTGCCGGCAGGCGTCGGCGACCTTGATCTTTGCGGCCGAGACGACCTGGCGGCGCTCGGCGGCGCCGGCGGTGTCGACCTTGACGCAGGCCAGATACGCCATGGAGCGCGCCTGCTCGTAGCTGATCACCATGTCCACCATGCGGTGCTGGAGCGCCTGGAAGCTCCCGATGGGCACGCCGAACTGGCGCCGGTTCTTGATGTAGTCGAGCGTGGTCTCGTTGGCGAAGCGAATGGCGCCGACGGCCTCCGCGCAGAGAAGCGCGGTGGCGTAGTCGGCGGCGTCCTCGATGGCCGGCAGCGCCCGGCCTTCCGTGCCGAGCATCGCCTCCGCCGGCACGACCACACCCGAGAGCCACACGTCGGCCGCCCGCAATTCGTCGATCGTGCGGTAGTCCTTCACGGTGAGACCGGCGGCGCCGCGATCCACCAGGAAGAGGCTGATGCCGGCGGTGTCGGTATCGGAGCCGGCCGTGCGCGCCGAGACGATCAACGTGTCGGCGCCGGCGCCGTGGAGGACGGCGCGCTTCTCCCCTTCCAGCGTGAAGCCCTGGCCGGAGCGCTTGGCGCGGGCGCCGACGTGGCGCAGGTCGTAGCGCGCGGTGCGCTCGGTGTGGGCGAAGGCGAGGCGATGCTTGCCCTGGATGAGCGCGGGCAGGATGCGCTTCTGCTGCTCGGCTGAGCCGGCGCGCGCGAGCAATCGGCCGGCCAGTCCCACGTTGACCCAGTAGGGCTCGACGACGAGCGCCTCGCCCATGGCTTCCATCACGAGCATGACGTCCACCGCGGTGCCGCCGAAGCCGCCGTGCTCATCGGGAAAGGGCACGCCGAGGAGCCCCATCTCGGCAAACGCGGCCCACACCGTCTCGCTCCAGCCCGTCGGCGAGGCCACGATCTTGGCGCGGGCGTCGATCGAGTACTCGTTGTTCAGGTACCGCTTGAGGCTGTCGGCCAGGAGCTGCTGCTCTTCGCTCAGATCGAAGTTCATGCCGTCACAGGCCCAGCGTCGCCTTGGCGATGATGTTCCGCTGGATCTCGTTGGAGCCGGCGTAGATCGTGGCTTTGCGCATGTTGCAGTAGCGCGGGGCCAGCCGCGCCGTGAAGTGGTCGAAGTCCATCGCGTCCACCGGCCGGAAGGCCTGGGCCAGGGGTCCCGCCGCCTGCATCATCAGCTCGGTGATCGCCTGCTGGATCTCCGTGCCCTTGATCTTGAGCATCGAGACGTCGGCGCC
>JBKPBU010000507.1:0-1681 GCA_046727015.1 Candidatus Methylomirabilota bacterium
CGGGCCGCCGGCGTCAAGCCGCCCGCATAGCCGAAGGCGCGCACGCCGACCGCGCGCGCGGCTTCGACGCCGAAGCGGCTGTCCTCGAGGTCGGCGCACGCGGCAGGCGCGACGCCCATGCGCTCGGCGGCGTGCAGGTAGAGATCGGGGCGGGCTTGCCGCGCTCCACCTCCGTCACGCTGAACATGCGGCCTTCGAAGCGCGGCAGGAGCCCGCTCAGGCCGAGCGTGAAGCATCTTGTCGTGCGTGCCGCTCGAGGCGACGCAGGTTTGTGACGTGATGCGGTCGAGCGCATCCGCGATCCCGTCGACCGCGGTGAGCTCCGCGGCGAAGGCCGCGCGGTAGATCTGCTGGAACTCCTGCTCCCAGTCGTTGGCCAGCCGACGCCCGTTGTGGGCCTCGATCTCGCGGCGAATGGTCGCGTCGGAGAGACCGACGAAGCGCTCGATCACTGCCGCTTCGGTAATGGCCCAGCCGAGCCGCGCGAGGACCTCGACGTCGATTTTTACCGCGAGACGCTCGCTGTCGACGAGCACGGCGTCGCAGTCGAAGATGACGAGCCCGAAGCGGGCGGTCAGGCGGCGGGCTCTTTTCCCAGCTCGAAGGCGTCGTGGAGCGCGCGCACGGCCAGCTCGGCGTACTTGTCCTCGATGATGCACGACACGGCGATCTCGGAAGTCGAGATCATCTGGATGTTGATGTTCTCCTTCGACAGCGTCGCGAACATGCGCGCAGCTACCCCGGAGTGGCTGCGCATGCCCACGCCGACGATGGACACGCGCGCGATGCGGTCGTCGGCCGTCACGCCGGCGGCGCCGATGTCCTTGGCCACGGCGGCCAGCACCGTCTCCGCCCGCTGGCGATCGCCGCGGGGAAGGGTGAAGGAAATGTCCGTGGAGCCGTCGCGGCCGATGTTCTGGACGATCATGTCCACGACGATGTTCTCCTTGGCGAGCCCTCCGAAGACCTGGCTGGCGATGCCCGGACGGTCGGGCACGCGCAGGATGGAGAGTTTCGCCTGGCCCGGATCATGGGTGATGCCCGTGACGACCACGTCTTCCATGCTGTGATCCTCCCTGGTCACGAGCGTGCCCGGGTCCGGCTTGAAGGTGGAGCGGACGTGCACCGGCACCGCGAACTTCTTCGCGAATTCCACCGAGCGCGCCTGGAGCACCTTGGCGCCGAGGGCGGCCATCTCGAGCATCTCGTCGTAGGACACGCGGGCGAGCTTCCTCGCCTCCGGCACGACGTTGGGGTCGGCGGTGTAGACGCCGTCGACGTCGGTGAAGATCTCGCAGACGTCGGCCTTGAGGGCCGCGGCCAGCGCAACCCCCGTGAGATCCGAGCCGCCGCGACCGAGCGTCGTGATATCTCCCGACTCTGTCATGCCCTGGAAGCCCGCCACGACGACGATCTTGCCGGCTTCGAGCGCCGCGTGGATGCGTTCGGCCGTGATGCGGCGGATTCGCGCCCGCGTGTGGGCGCCGTCCGTGACCATGCCGACCTGCGGCCCCGTGAACGAGCAGGCGGCATGGCCCATCGAATTGAGGGCCATGGCGAGGAGTCCGATGGTGACCTGCTCTCCGGTGGCGAGGACGGTGTCCATCTCTCGCGGGTCCGGGGCGGGCGTGATGGCGTGCGCCAGGGCGACCAGCGCGTCCGTCGTCTTCCCCATCGCGGA
>JBKPBU010000508.1:0-1974 GCA_046727015.1 Candidatus Methylomirabilota bacterium
CCGCGCTCGGCGAGCGTGTAGGTGACGTAGGCGCCGATCATCATGAACTCGCCGAGGGCGAAGTTCACGATGCCGGTGATGCCGAAGGTCAGCGTGATGCCGAGGGCGATGATGCCGTACATCGCGCCGATGATGGCGCCGTTCAGCACCTGCCCCAATACAAGCTGCGTCACGCGGTTACATACTGATCCCTCTCCCCCACCGGGGGAGAGGGCAGGGTGAGAGGGCGAAAGCTGAGGGGGACTCTGGTCCCGTTCAATTCGGATTGATGTGCGTCACCTCGAGGGCGCCGCCCTTCTTCAGCCGGACGACGTCGAAATTGAAGATGGCCTCGCCCTTGTCGTCGAAGCGGATCTTCCACAACCCGTCGTAGGTCATGGACATGAGCGCCTTCTTGACCGCGGCAGGATCGTCCACCGTCCCCGCTTTCTTCATGGCCTCGACCAGCATGTAGACGTGGTCGTAGCAGGAGGCCGAGCAGAGGGGCGCCTGGTCGTAGGGGAAGTCGCGCTTGTAGAAGTCCTTGTACGCCTTCACGAACTTGGCGACCTTGGGGTCCTTCTTCTCCGCCTCCTCGAAGTACTTGGGCACGTACACCATGTACTCCTCGATACCGTCCTTGTTCTTGAGCCCGGGACCGAGGGAGCCGCGCACGAGGAAGAACTTCGTGAGCTGGCCCGTCTCCGTCGCCTGGCGGACGATGTCGTAGAGGTAGGAGTCGGCGTAGCTCGGGAAGAGGAAGTCCGGCTTCCAGGCCCCGATCTTGGCGAGGACGGCCGAGAAGTCCTTGGTGCCGGGCTCGAAGTAGTCGAGGCGGTACTCGATGCCCTTCTGCTTGAACATGGGCACGTAGATGTCCTCGAGCACCTTGCCGCCCTGGTCGTTCTGGAAGAGCATGGCGACCTTCTTGGCTCCCGTGGTCTTGACGAGGTTGTCCACCATCAGCTCGCCGAAGCCGTTCTTGCCTGCGTCCCAGTTCCACGTGCGCATCAGGAACTCGTGGCCGGGCGTCCCGACGTAGTCGTGGATGCGCGTGGCGCCGCCCCACATGAGGAGCTTGCCGTTGAACTCGGCCGCGTACGGCCGGACGGCGAGGAAGACGTTGGAGAGGAAGGGGCCGAAGATGTACTTCGCCTGGTCCACCTCGACCAGCTTCTTGAGCTGGACCGTCGCCTCCTTGGGCTCTCCGCGCGTGTCGAGCGCGATGAGCTGGATCTTGTAGGTCTTGTTCCCGACCTTGAAGCCGCCCGCCTTGTTGATCTCGTCCACCGCGAGGGCCGCGCCCTGCGAGGACATCCAGCCGTAGATGGCGTTGGCGCCGGTCTGGGCCTCGATCTGGCCGATCTTGACGACGTCCTGGGCCGACGCCGGCGTCGCTGCCGGCACCAGGGCCATCGCCATCAGGGCCGTGGCGGTCGCGACGAAAGCTCGTATCGGATGGGTCATGAGTAGCTCCTTTGCTCTCAGTGGGATTCGTCCGCTACAGCAGCCGCTTGGCGATGATCTCCTTCATGATCTCCGACGTCCCCGACGCGATGGTCCACACCCGCACGTCGCGGAAGAAGCGCTCGACCGGGAACTCCCGCATGTAGCCGTAGCCGCCGTGCATCTGGACGGCCCCGTACGCCACGCGGTTCGCGACCTCGGTCGCGAAAAGCGTGGCCATGGAGACCTCCGTGATGCAGTCCTCGCCAGCGTTGTAGCACGCCGCGGCGTGATAGACCAGATGCCGCGCCGCTTCGATCTCGGTCGCCATTTCGGCCACCTTGTGCCGCAGCGCCTGCTTGCGGCTCAAGGCGTCGCCGAAGGCCTGGCGCTCGCGGAGGTACGCCACCGTGTCCTCGAGCGCCTGCGCGGCGCCGGAGAGCGCCAGCACCGCGGCCATGATGCGCTCGCGCTGAAGGCCCGCCGCCAGCTGCTGAAAGCCGCGACCCTCGATACCAAGGAGGTTCTCCGCCGGCACCGGGCACTCGT
>JBKPBU010000509.1:0-5519 GCA_046727015.1 Candidatus Methylomirabilota bacterium
GAGCGGAGATAGAACGGCACCCCCGCCCAGCGCCAGTTCTCCACCTGGAGCCGGAGCGCCGCGTACGTCTCGGTGTTGGACGACGGAGAGACCTTCGGCTCGCTCCGGTAGCCCGGCGCGGGCTGGCCGTCGATCACGCCCGGCCCGTATTGACCGCGCACGGCGTGGTTGAGCACGTCCTCGGGCTTCATCGAGCGGACCGCCTTCAGCACCTTGACTTTCTCGTCGCGGACGGCGTCGGCCTGAAACGACGTCGGCGGCTCCATGGCCACGAGCGCCAGGAGCTGGAACATGTGGTTCTGGATCATGTCGCGGACCACGCCCGCGGTCTCGTAGTAGTTGCCGCGATCCTCGACGCCGACGGTCTCGGCGACCATGATCTGGACGTGGTCCACGTACCGGCGGTTCCACACCGGCTCGAAGAGGCCGTTGGCGAAACGGAAGACCATGATGTTCTGGACGGTCTCCTTGCCCAGGTAGTGATCGATGCGATAGATCTGGCTCTCGTCGAGCACGCGGGCGAGCTCGGCATTGAGCGCGCGCGCCGAGTCCAGGTCGCGGCCGAAAGGCTTCTCGACGACGACCCGGCGCCAGCCGCCCCCTGCCGACCGCGCAAGCCCGGCTTCGCCCAACCGCTTCACGATCTCGCCGAAGAAATTCGGCGGCGTGGCGAGGTAGAAGAGGACATTGCCCTCCGTGCCGTGGGCCTTCTCGACCTCCTCCAGCAACGCCTTGAGCTTCGTGTACGTCTCCGGGTCCGTGAACTCGCCGGCCTGGTAGTAGAGCGCGCTCCGGAGCTCCTCCCAGAGCGTCTCCTCCACGGCGCGCGTCGCGAACTCGCGAATGTCCTTGGACTGCTCCTCGCGGAACTGCTCGTGACTCTTTTCCTTCCGCGTCACCCCGACGATGGCGAGCTGGCGCGGCAGGAGCCCGGAGGCTTTGAGGTTGTAGAGCGCGGGCAGGAGCTTGCGCTTCGTCAGGTCCCCCGCCGCGCCGAAGATAACGATGGCGCACGGGGGCGAGGGCTTGAGCCCGGTCGACTTGGGCACGACGCTAGCGCCCATGCCCGCAGTCTAGGTACGCGGCGAGCGGCGTGTCAAGCAAGGTTCCCGCGCGTGCCGGACGCCACGTGCGCCGCACCCAGGAGCCCGGCCCGCGCGTCGAGGGCCGCCCTCACGGGAATCGAGGCAAGCAGGGGCTCCATGCGCCCCTTGGCGCGGAAGGCCGCCATGAAGCGGCCGTCGGCAAGCTTCGATTTGATCTTCGGCGCAATCCCTCCCCCCACGACGAGCCCGCCCAGCGCAAGAGTCTCGAGCGCGAGGTTGCCCGCCTGGGCGCCATAAATCGAGACGAAGAGATCGAGGGCCTCCGCGCAGACCGGGTCGCGGCCCGCCAGCCCCACCTCGCCGATGACCGCGCCGGGGTCCTCGCGCTGGAGGCGGGCCCGCAGCCAGTCCGGCGCGGCATGCCCCGCGCGAGCCTGGAGGAAGTGGTAGATGTTTGCGAGGCCCGGGCCCGATAGTATGCGCTCCCAGCTCACGTGGCCGAACTCAGCCCGCAAGTATCGCAGGAGATCTACCTGGAGCTCGTCGGCCGGCGCGAAGTCCGCGTGCCCGCCCTCCGAAGGCACGACGCGGTAGCCCTGTCCATCCGTGACTACGAGGGCCTGGCCGAGGCCGGTCCCCGCGGCGATCAGTGCCAGATTGCCTCCGGGCTTGGCCGCGCCGGGCTGGAGAGCGAGGAACTTCTCCGCCGGCAGCGTGAGGACGCCGTGGGCCGCTGCCTCCAGATCGTTGATGAGCTTGACGGGCGCGCCCGCGGCCGCTGAGAGGCGGCGCTCGTCGACGACCCAGGGCAGGTTCGTCGCGACGCAACGCCCGTCCACCACGGGGCCCGCGACGCCCACGCACCCCCCGTCCACCTTGAGTCGTGGCGCGCCGAGGAGGAAGGCCTCCACCGCGCTCTCGAGGCTCTCGAGCTCGTGGCTGGGCAGGGTCGCTTCGCGGACACTCGTCATCGCGCCCGTCTCGAAGACGGCAAGCAGGGTCTTGGTGCCCCCGACGTCTCCCGCGAGGATCATGGCGCCCGCCCGGGCTATTCCCCGCTCTGCTGGAGCAGCTTGGCCACGAGGGCCGTCCAGCCCGTCTGGTGGCTGGCGCCGATGCCGGCGCCGTTGTCGCCGTTGAAGTACTCGTAGAACGGAATCAGGCCGCGCCAGTGCGGATCCCGCTGGAAGATTTCCGTCCCGCCGTAGACGGCGCGGCGGCCGTCCGGCCCGGGCAGGAAGATGTGCGCGAGCCGCCGCGACAGGTCGGTCCCCACCTGCCAGAGATTGACCTGGCTGTTCGAGCCGGTGGGACAGGCGACCTTGAGATTGTCGCCGAAAAAGTGATGGAACTTCTGGATCGACTCGACCAGGAGATAGTTCACCGGGAACCACACCGGCCCGCGCCAGTTCGAATTGCCGCCGAACAGGCCCGTCGAGGACTCCGCGGGCTCGTAGTCCACGCGGTGCTCCTGGCCATTGACGCTCAGGATGAACGGATGGTCCTTGTGGTAGCGCGAGAGCGCGCGGATGCCGTGCTCCGAGAGGAACTCCTCCTCGTCCAGCATGTATCGGAGCACCCTGGGCAGCTGCTCGCAGGTAACGATCGACAGCATGAAGCGCCGCCCGCCGCCCGGCTTCGCGACTTCGGCGATGTGCTCACGGAACTCGGGATTGTTGTCGATGAACCAGCGCGCCCGGCGCCTGAAACCCTCCAGGTGGACAGTCTGGTCCGAGTCCCACGTCTCGACGGCGAATAGCGGGATAAGACCCACGAGCGAGCGCACCTTCATCCGCTCGCGCCGGCCGTCCGGGAGCGCGAGGACGTCGTAGTAGAAGCCGTCCTTGTCGTCCCACAGGCTCATGTCCTCCCCGCCGACGTGCCGGGTGGCGTGGGCGATGTAGACGAAGTGCTCGAAGAACTTGCTGGCGACGTCTTCGTAAGCGGGATCTTCGCGCGCCAGCTCGAGCGCCATGGCGAGCATGTTGAGGCAGTACATGCCCATCCAGCTCGTCCCGTCGGACTGTTCGATGTGGCCGCCAGTCGGCAGCGGCGCCGAGCGGTCGAACACCCCGATGTTGTCGAGGCCGAGGAAGCCGCCCTCGAAGACGTTGTTCCCCTCGGGATCCTTGCGGTTGACCCACCAGGTGAAGTTCAGGAGGTGCTTGTGGAACACCTTCTCCAGGAACTGCCGGTCCGCGACGCCACGGATCCGCCGGTCGATTTTGTAGACGCGCCAGGCGGCCCACGCGTGCACGGGCGGGTTGACGTCGCCCAGCGCCCACTCGTAGGCGGGGATCTGGCCATTGGGGTGCATGTACCATTCGCGCAGGAAGAGGACGATCTGGGACTTGGCGAATTCGGGATCGACGAGGGCCATCGGGATCATGTGAAACGCCAGGTCCCAAGCCGCGTACCAGGGGTACTCCCACTTGTCGGGCATGGAGATGACGTCTTCGTTGTAGAGGTGCTTCCACTCGTGGTTGCGCCCGTTCAGCCTCTCGGGCGGCGGCGGCGGTTGCGTCGGGTCGCCCGCGAGCCAGCGCTTGACGTCGTAGTGGTAGAACTGCTTGGTCCAGAGGAGGCCACCCAGGGCCTGGCGCATGACCGCGCGACCATCGGCGGACAGCGTGCGCGGGATGACGCGGCCATAGAAGTCGTCGGCCTCGCGGAGACGCAGCGCCATCGTCGCGTCGAAGTCAGGGCCGAACGGGCCCTGCCCCGGACCTAACGCCTCGTCGCTCAGCCTGAGCCGGAGCGTGGCGCTTTCGCCGGCCCCGAGCGACAGGCGATAGTGCGCGGCGGCCTTGGTGCCCTCGCGCGCCGGATTCACCGTGTCCCGCCGCCCCCCGACGATGTAGTCGCTGATGCCGTCCTTCGGGAAGCGCGAAGGCCCGGGGCAGCCGAAGATGCGCGGGTAGTTGGTCTCGTTATCGACGAAGAGGAGCTCCGGCGCCCCTTCCGCCGCGAGACGGTAATGCCCGAGGGTCTTGTGCTCCGCCGCGATCACCGCCGCCCCGGCGACTCCGCCGGGCGCGCTCAGGCGGGGCTTGGGCGCGCCAACATCCCAGTCCCAGGTGTTGCGGAACCAGAGGGTCGGCAGCAGGTGAAGCTCGGCCGGCTCGGGCCCGTGGTTGACCGCGGTGATCCGAACCAGCATATCGTCCGCGGCCGCCTTGGCGTACTCCACCGTGACGTCGAAGTAGCGATTCTCGGCGAACACCCCCGTGTCGATCAGCTCGAACTCGGGCTCGGTTCTCCCGCGCCTGGCGTTTTCTTCGACGAGTCGCTCGTACGGGAAGGCCGCGTGCGGGTATTTGTAGAGGAACTTCATGGAGGAGTGCGTGGGCGTCGAGTCGAGGTAGAAGTAGTACTCCTTGACGTCCTCGCCGTGGTTGCCCTGCGGGCCGGTGAGGCCGAAGAGACGCTCCTTGAGGATGGGGTCGTGTCCGTTCCAGAGCGCGAGAGCGAAGCAGAGCCTCTGGTGGTTGTCCGAGATGCCCCCGATCCCGTCCTCGCCCCAGCGATAGGCCCGGGAGCGCGCGTGGTCGTGGGGGAAGTAGTCCCACGCGGTGCCGCCGGGACTGTAGTCTTCCCGGACCGTGCCCCACTGGCGCTCGGACAGGTACGGTCCCCAGCGCCGCCAGTGTGCGGCGCGCTGCTCGCTCTCGACCAGCCGCTGCTGCTCCGAAAGCATTGCCACTTAGACGCCCCCCTGTGCCTCTGCGGTTCGCACGCTGCCTACCTCGCGCGCCCTGGCGGCACGCCGGTGAGCCCCGTCCACGCCCGCAGAGTCTCTGCGACCGTCCAGGCCTGGGCAGGACATCCGCCTGGAGCGAAGGGCGCGTCCCCGTCGAAGACCTCGCCGAGAGTGCCCATGCCATAGGCGCCGAGATGCCGTCCGAGCGGCTCGAGGAAGCCGAGCGCCGCCGCCCGGTCTCCGTAGACCTTGAAGTGAGCCAGCGCGAAGGGACCTAAGAGCCATCCCCATACCGTGCCCTGGTGATAGGCGCCGTCCCGCTCGAGCGGCCCGCCTCGATAGTGCCCCTTGTAGTCGGGATGACGAGGATCGAGGCTGCGGAGCCCGAAAGAGGTCAGCAGGTAGCGCGCACAGGTCTCGACGACCTTTAGCTGGCGCGCCGCCGGCAGCGGGCTTGACGGCAGCGAGACCGCGAAGATCTGGTTGGGCCTCACCGACGCATCGTTCCCCGACGGTCCGTCGAGCACATCGAAGCAGCCGCCCTCAGCCTCGTTCCAGAATCGGCCGAAGCCCGTGGCGACCCGCACCGCCTCCGTCTCCCATTCCGCGGGCGGGCGCTTGAGCTTCCGCGCGAATAGCGCCATGGCCCTCAACGCGTTGTACCAGAGCGCGTTGATCTCGACGGGCTTGCCGATGCGCGGCGTCACCACCCAATCGCCCACCTTGGCGTCCATCCAGGTCAGCTGGACGCCCGCCTCGCCCGCGCGCAGGAG
>JBKPBU010000510.1:0-3781 GCA_046727015.1 Candidatus Methylomirabilota bacterium
GCACCCATGTCCTGGATGCCGACGATAGCGCCCGTCTCCATGGCCTCGAGGCACGCTTCGAGCAGGAGCTTTTCGGTGAAGGGGTCACCCACCTGTACCGTCGGCCTGCGTTCCTCCGCGCCCTCTTCGAAGGTGGCCGACGCCATGGTGGCGCCGTGGATGCCGTCGCGCCCGGTCTTGGCACCGACGTAGAAGACGGGATTGCCCGGTCCCTCGGCACGGGCGCGGAAGATCTTGTCCTTTCTGACGAGCCCGACGGCCATGGCGTTGACGAGCGGGTTGCCCGCGTACTCCGGAGCGAAATGGACCTCCCCGCCCAGGTTCGGGACGCCGAAGCAGTTGCCGTACCAGCCGATGCCCGACACCACGCCTTCGATGAGGCGCCGGCTCTTCGGGTCCTCCACGGGAGGAAAGCGGAGCGAGTCGAGCACCGCGACGGGGCGCGCCCCCATGGTGAAGATGTCACGCAGGATGCCGCCCACCCCGGTCGCCGCGCCCTGGAAGGGCTCGATGAACGACGGGTGGTTGTGACTCTCGATCTTGAAGGCCAGCGCGAGGTCGCCGCCGAGATCGACGATGCCGGCGTTCTCCCCGGGCCCCTGCAGCACGGCCGGGCCCGTCGTGGGCAGTCCCCGCAGGAAGACGCGCGAGTGCTTGTAGGCGCAGTGCTCGGACCAGAGGGCTGAGAAGAGGCCGAGCTCCGTGAAGGAAGGCTCCCGGCCGAGGCGCCGGATGATGCGGTCGTACTCCTCGCCGGTCAGGCCTGAGCCGAGGGCGAGATCGAGCGTGACCTTAGGCTCGGCCCCGGTCACCCCGTCTCCACCCCGGGCGCATGCCTCTTACCGCTTGAGGAACGAGCCATCCTCGACCAGGCTGCCGAGGAGCGAGTGGAAGATCAACAGGCCGTCCGTGCCGCCCATGGCGTTCTCGCCGGCGCGCTCCGGGTGGGGCATCAGGCCGAGGACGGTCCCCCCTTCGTTGACGAGACCCGCGATGTTGTCCAGTGAGCCATTGGGATTGGCGTCCTTGACGACACGGCCGTCCTCGCTGCAGTAGCGGAAGACGATCTGCTTCTGATCGCGAACCCGGCGAAGCGTGTCCGGGTCGGCGAAGAACTTGCCCTCGCCGTGGGAGATGGGCATCTTGAGCACCTGCCCCGGCCGCATCGCCCGCGTGAACGACGTCTCGGCATTCTCCACGCGGAGCCACGTCGACTGGCAGCGGTACTGGAGGCACTCGTTGCGCGTGAGCGCGCCGGGGAGGAGCTTGGCCTCGCACAGGATCTGGAAGCCGTTGCACGAGCCCAGGACGAGACCGCCCTTGGCCACGAATTCGGGGAGCGCCTCGACCACCGGGGAGCGCCCGGCGACAGCGCCCGCGCGCAGGTAGTCGCCGTAGGAGAAGCCGCCGGGAAGGATCAGGCAGTCGAAATCGGCCAGCTGGGCGTCCCGGTGCCAGACGTAGCGCACCGGCTGGTGGAGGACCTCGCTGACGAGGTAATGGAAATCACAGTCACTCCACGTGCCCGGGAACACCACGACGCCGAAGTTCATGGGGCTAGGTCATCCTCCTATGTGGGTGGCCTGTGTGGGTGCTGCTATCCCACTCTACCCTGCTCGTCAGGATCTGACAAGAGGCGCGTGCACCGGGCCGATTTGCTTCGTCAGATCTACTCGGCTCTCGCCTCGCGGTGGGCCGCTCGGTGCTGGATCTTACCCCACCATCTCGACGGTGAAGTCCTCGATGACCGGGTTGGCCAGGAGCTTCGAGCACATCTCTTCGACGCGCCGCCGCGCCGCTTCCGCGCTCTGACCCGCGAGCTCGAGCTCGAGCACCTTGCCCACCCGCAGGGCCTCGACCTCGGCGAAGCCCATACCGTGCAGCGCCCGCTGCACGGAGGCGCCCTGGACGTCGAGGATGCCGGGCTTGAGCCGCACCAGGACGCGGGCTTTCACGACCGGGACCCGACGACGACCCAGATCCCCACTACGACCCAGATCCCCAACTACGAGCCAGACCCGACAATGCGGCGGTAGACCTCCTGATAGGCCTCCTCCACGTTTCCGAGGTCGCGACGGAAGCGGTCCTTGTCGAGCTTTTCGAGCGTGTCGGCATCCCACAGCCGGCAGGTGTCGGGGCTGATCTCATCGCCCAGGTACAGCCGGCCGCCGTGGCGGCCGAACTCGAGCTTGAAATCTACGAGGATCAGGCCTTTTCGCTTGAGGAGCGGGCGAAGCACCGCGTTGACCTTGAGCGCCATCCGCCTGACCCAGGCGAGCTCCTTCGGCGAGGCGAGCTTGAGCATGCGTACGTGGTCCTCGGTGATCATGGGATCGCCGAGCGGGTCCGACTTGTAAAAGAGCTCGACGATGGGCGGCTTGATGGCCACCCCCTCCTCGAGGCCGGTGCGCTTGGCGAGGGTGCCCGCCACCATGTTGCGGGGAATGACCTCGACCATGATGATGTCCAGCTTCCGGCAGAGCATCTCGCGGTCTGACAGCGTCGCCAGATAATGCGTCGGGATGCCCGCCTTGGCCAGGCGCTGGAACAGCGCCGCGGACATCTTGTTGTTGATCACGCCCTTGCCGACGATGGTGCCCCTCTTGAGGGCGTTGAAGGCGGTGGCGTCGTCCTTGAAGTACTGGATGACCTTGCCCGGATCGTCGGTCGCGTAGACGATCTTGGCCTTGCCCTCGTAGAGCTTGTCCCGCTTCTCCATGTCAGAGCATCCTCAGAGCAAACCCGCTCGGCGATAGATGGAGTCCACGTTTCGGAGGTACCAGGCCGGCTCGAAGCAGGCCGCGAGGTCGGCAGGCTGGAGCCGTGCCGTCACCTCCGGGTCCGCCTCGAGCAGCGCCTTGAAGCTGGTGCGCTCCTGCCAGGCGCGCATGGCGTTCCGCTGGACAATTTCGTAGGCGTGCTGGCGGGGGAGTCCCGTGTCGGCGAGCTTGAGGAGGACCCGCTGGGAGAACATCAACCCGTAGCTCTGCTCCATGTTCTCCTTCATGCGCTCCGGGTACACCTGCAGTCCCTCGATGATCCCGGTCATCCGGTGGAGCATGTAGTCCACGAGGATGGTCGAGTCCGGCAGGATGACGCGCTCGACCGACGAGTGGCTGATGTCGCGCTCGTGCCAGAGCGCGACGTTCTCGAACGCCGCCAGGGCATTGGTCCGGACCAGCCGCGCGAGCCCACTCACGTTCTCGCTGCCGACCGGGTTGCGCTTGTGCGGCATGGCGCTCGAGCCTTTCTGGCCCTCCGCGAACGGCTCCTCGACCTCCAGGATCTCGGTGCGTTGGAGCGACCGAATCTCCACCGCGACCTTCTCGAGCGAGGCGGCGATGACGGCGAGGACCGCGCACAGCTCCGCGTGGCGGTCGCGCTGCACGACCTGGGTCGAGATCGGGTCGGGCTCGAGACCGAGCAGGCGGCAGACCTCTTCCTCGACGTCGGGGTCGACGTGGGCGAAGGTGCCGATCGCTCCCGAGATCTTCCCCACCCCCACCGCTTCTTTGCCCCGCTTGAGCCGCTCGATGTTGCGCCCGGCCTCGGCAAACCACAGGGCCGGCTTGAGGCCGAAGACCATCGGTTCGGCATGGATACCGTGGCTTCGTCCGACGCAGAGGGTGCCCTTGTGGGCGAGGGCGAGCGCGCGGAGCGCGCGGCGGAAGCGCTCGAGGTCGGCGAGCAGAACGTCGCAGGCCTGCTGGAGCTGGAGCGCGAGCGCGGTGTCGAGGACATCGGACGAGGTCATGCCGACGTGGACGTAGCGCGAGTCGGC
>JBKPBU010000511.1:0-1509 GCA_046727015.1 Candidatus Methylomirabilota bacterium
GCCCCAGAAGTAGATGTCGCCGCGGATCAGCTCGCTCGTGACTCCCACGCTGGCGGTGATCTGGTCGGAGGAGGACGTGAAGGTCAGCGCGTAGATGAACTCGTTCCACGACAGGGTGAAGGCGAAGAGCGTGGCGCAGACGAGGCCGGGCACCGCGATCGGCAGCACGATGCGCCAGAGCGCCTGGATACGCGTGGCGCCGTCAACCATCGCGCACTCCTCGACCTCCTTCGGAACCGTGCGGAAGTAGCCCATGAGGAGCCAGGTGCAGAAGGGCACGAGGAACGTGGGGTACGTCAGTACCAGCGCCCACTTCGAGTCGCCAAGGCCGAGCCAGTTCACGACCTGCGCGAGCGGCAGGAACAGCAGCGTAGTGGGCACCAGGTAGGTCACGAAGATGCCGGTGCCGAAGGCGCTGACGCCGAAGAACTTGAGCCTCGCCAGCGCATAGGCCGCGACGGTCCCGATGGCCACCGACGCGCCCGTGGCGAGCAGCGTGACGAGCAGGCTGTTCTTGGTCCAGGTAAGGAACTCGGTCTCGAAGAGCAGCTTGGTGTAGTGCTCGAGCGTCGGCGCCTGCCGAATGATGAGCGGCACCGCGTACCGGTCGTAAAGCTCCTTGTCCTGCTTCAGCGAGGTCAGCGTCATGTGATAGAAGGGGAAGATCGCGAACAGGAGGAAGGGCAGGAGCGCCAGGTGGCGGAGCGACTTCTGGAGCAGCGGACGCTTGGCCACCGCCATCAGTTCGTACTGGGGGGGAGCGAGCCACGCTCCTCCCCCAGACCCCCCCACGGCTTAATCATCTCAGTAGGCCTGCTTCCGGACGAAGCGGAGCTGGGCCCAGACCACGAACACGAGGATGGGGAAGAGGTAGAGCGAGATCGCCGCGCCCTCTCCGATGCGCCCCGTGTCGATTCCCACCACGCGGGAGAGCGTCGCGAAAAGGTGGGTGGAGTTGATGGGCCCGCCGCGGGTCAGCACATAGACGATGTTGAAGTCGCTGAAGGTGAAGATGGTGGAGAAGAGCACGACGACGGCCAGCACCGGCTTGAGCAGGGGCAGCGTGATGTGCCAGAAGCGGCCGTTGGCGTTTGCGCCGTCGACCTCGCCCGCCTCGTAGAGCTCCTTCGGGATCGCGACGAGCGCGGCCAGGATGGTGATCACGAAGAAGGGCAGACCGCGCCAGATGTTGACGATGATCACCGCGGTCATCGCGTAGTACCGCTGGCCGAGCCAGTTGGGCCCGGGCGGGTCCATGAGCCCGAGCGCGATGCCGGTCCAGTTGACCACGCTGTAGAGCGAATTGAACATCCACCACCACCCCAGCGTCGACAGCGCGGTCGGGATGACCCAAGGCAGGAGCACGACGCCCCGGATCGTCCGCTTGAACCACAGCTGTTCGTTGAGGAGAAGCGCGAGGACGATTCCCATCACGATCTTGAAGGCCACCGCGATGCCGGTGAAGACGAAAGCATTCTGGAACGTCTGGCGGAATGCGTCGCTCTCCCA
>JBKPBU010000512.1:0-7716 GCA_046727015.1 Candidatus Methylomirabilota bacterium
ACGCCCGCGCTCACATCCCGAAGGCGTCGAGACCCGTGATGTCGCGTCCCACGATCAGCGTGTGGATGTCGTGGGTGCCCTCGTAGGTGTTGACCGTCTCGAGGTTCATCATGTGGCGGATGATCGGATGCTCGTCCACGATGCCGGCGGCGCCCATGATGTCACGCGCCAGCCGCGCCGTGTCGAGCGCCATCTGGACGTTGTTCATCTTGGCCATGGAGATCTGCTGGGCCCGGGCCTTGCCCTCGTCCTTGAGCTGGCCAAGGCGCAGGCACAGGAGCTGCGCCTTGGTGATCTCCGTGATCATCCAGACGAGCTTCTGCTGGACGAGCTGGAACGAGCCGATCGGCTTCCCGAACTGGATGCGCTGCTGCGCATATCTGAGCGACCAGTCGTAGCACGCCATGGCCGCGCCGATCGCCCCCCATGCGATGCCGTAGCGCGCCTGGGAGAGGCAGCCGAGCGGTCCCTTGAGCCCGGCGGCCCCGGGCAGCTTGTTCTCGAGCGGGATCTTGCAGTCGGCGAAGGCGAGCTCCGACGTGATCGAGGCGCGCATCGAGAACTTGCCATGGATGTCGAGCGTCGAATAGCCGGGCGTCCCGCGCTCGACGAGATAGCCGCCGATCTCCCCGTCGTCGCCCTTGGCCCACACCACCGCCACCTCCGCCACCGAGCCGTTGGTGATCCAGAGCTTGGTGCCGTTGAGCACGTACTCGTTGCCCTTCTTGATGGCGCGCGTGGCCATGGAGCCCGGGTCGGATCCGTGATCCGGCTCGGTCAGGCCGAAGCAGCCCAGCGACTCCCCGGACTGGAGCCGCGGCAGCCACTTCTCCTTCTGCGCCTCCGAGCCATACGCGTGGATCGGGTACATGACGAGCCCGCTCTGGACGGAGGCGAAGGAGCGCAGGCCTGAATCCCCGCGCTCGAGCTCCTGCATGATGAGGCCGTACGCGACGTTGTCGAGCCCGGCGCAGCCGTAGCCCTTGAGGGTGGCGCCGAAGACGCCCATCTCGCCGAGCGGCTTGGCGACCTCCAGCGGAAATGTCCCCGCACGGTGGTGCTCGGCCACGATGGGCACGAACTCCTTCTCCACCCAGTCGCGGACGGCGTCACGCACCATCCGTTGCTCCTCGGTCAGCAATGCCTCGATGCCGTAGTAGTCGACGCCGCGGTAGTCCATCGGCACTTCCTTCTGACTAGAGGTTGGTGGGGTGGGCCGGGCGGTCTTCCCCGAGCGCCTGGTTGAGCGCCTTGGCGAGGGCCTGATCGTGCTCGTGGGTCTTGGCGAAGATGCGGCACTGCGCGACCTTGCCGGGCAGATACTTGAGCAGCTCCTTGAGCGGCTCCGCCGAGACGCTGCGCGTGGCGGAGTCGTAGACGTAGATCTGGCGGTCCTGCATCCCGATGGGATTGAGCGGGCGCGGGTCCTGCTGGGCCATGTCGATCTTGAACGGGAAGTCCCGCATCCCCGCGGGCAGGAGCTCGCGCACGCGCTGCTCGACTTCCTCGGCCTTCATGAAGCCGAATCCCCGGCGCGGCTCGAAGAGATCCAGGACCACCTCGTGGGACATCCGCCACTTCAGACGCCGATCCAGGATGTGCCGCCACTCCAGGCCGAGCGCCTGGCGCTCGGGATCGCCGCTATCCTGCCAGCGCGCGACTTCTTCCAGCAGCGTCCACTCGGTCAGGTGAAGATACGGCGCCAGGTCCTTGTTGAGGTCGTAGGGAAACATGAGCCGGATGGTGTCGCGGAAGATCTCCTTCAGGTGCAGGTCGATGCCGCGGGTGGTCCGGTGATAGTAGACGTTCGTGTACATGTAGAAGCGGGCGTTCAGGAACATGATGAAGGCCTGGATGCCGCCCCGGTCGAGCGTCAGCCCCTTCTCGCTGAAGAACGAGTAGTAGATGATCCGCTCGATGTCGATGGGACCGACGGCCACCCCGCACATGTACGAATCGCGGAGCACGTAGTCCATGTTGTCGGCGGTGTAGATGCCCGACAGCAACGGCTTGAGGTGGGCGAGCCAGCGCGGATGCTCCGCCTCGGGGTGCGTCCGGTCCTTGCCCATGAGATAGCAGATCCAGTCGGGATTGATGGCTTCGCCGGTCTCGAAGGGCCCCGATGGGCTGCGCCGGAGGGCGCGGATCAGGTCGGCGATCTGCTCGCGGATGATCCGCTGGCCCACGATCTCGTGCGTGAGGCCGAAGTCCGCGAGGAAGTTGTCGTCGAAGAAATGCCCGAAGGGCCCGTGCCCGATGTCGTGGAGCAGCCCGGACATCCGCAAGAGCTCTTCCAGCAGCGCGGCCGACGGGGCATCGGGAAACTCGGCCTTGAGCGAGGGATGCAGCTGCTGGGCGAAACGGCCGGCCAGGTGCATGGCGCCCAGCGAATGCTGGAAGCGGCTGTGCTCGGCCGCCGGGAAAACCCAGCGCGCCGACTGGAGCTGCGGCACGCGGCGGAGCCGCTGCATCCAGGGTGAATCGAGGAGGTCCTGCTCCGTCGACTCGCCAGGAATGCCATCCGGGCGCGTGTAGAGAATGTACTGGTGGATGGGATCGGCGATGAGGCCGCGCCCCTGATAGGTGTCCACGCCGCGCATCGGGAAACCGCCTACCGGTCGCTGGTCTTGAGGAGGCGGTAGCGGTCCACGGGTCGCACGGTGATCGCCTCGAGGCGCGCCGCCCGCATGACCACGAGCTGCACGTCCTGCTCGACCGGGCCGAGCCAGAGCCGCCGGTAGAATTCCGCCTGGCTCGACACCTCGGCACCGTTGACACGGACGATGACATCGCCAGGGCGGAAGCCCGCCGTGCGCGCGGGCCCGATGGGAGAGACCCCGGCCACCACCACGCCGCCGCCGTCGCGCTCTCGCGTGTAAAGCCCGAGCCACGGGCGGGGGCGCCGGCTCTCGACGCGGCCTTTCGAGATCAGCTCGTCCTTGCCGGCGAGAAACTGCTCGATGGGGATGGCGAGGTTGACGAAGGGCGCTTCCCCAAGTCTCAGGGACGTCATGCCCACGACGGCGCCCGCCGCGTCCACGAGGGCCGCGCCGCCAAAGACCGGGCTATAAGGCGCCACGAGGAATGCGCGGTCGAGCATGTACTCCCACGAGGCGGCGAAGGGCCGAATCGCGCGCACCTTTCCCGGCACCGCCACGAGGGTGCCGTCGGCGTCGAGGCCCACCGTTCCCGTGACGTCCCCGACAGCGGTCCCGGTCGAGTCGCCGAGCGCGGCCGCCGGCCACGGCCCGGGTCCCTCGAGCTTGATCACGCCAAGCCCGGACTCGAGGTCGAGGCCAACGAGCCTGGCCGGAACCTTGCGCCCGCCGCGGAGCGTGACATGGATCCACGCGGCGTCGAGCAGCACATAGCTCACCGTGAGCGCGTATCCGGCTTCATCGAAGACAACGCCGCTTCCCCAGCGCTCAGCGCCGAGCGTCGCCACGGACGGCTGGTCGGGGGCCACCTCGACGTGGACACCGACGATGGCCGGCGCCACGCGCTCGATATGCGACGGCAGGGAGGACACGCGGTTTGGATCAGGCCGTGGCGACCCGCCGTTCGGCGCGGCGCCGAGCAGCGCGGGCACAGCCAGGAGCAGGACGGCGACTCGCACAACGGAGTGGGGCATGGCTAGCTCACCGGGTGCCGTATTGCTTCTCGTAGTACGCGCGGAAGGCGCCCGACTTGATCGGCTTCCACCAGGCCTCGTGGCCCGTGTACCACGCGACGGTCGCCTCGAGAGCGGCGGCGAAGGCATGCGCCGGCTTCCAGCCGAGCGCGCGGACCTTGCCCGAGTCGAGCGCGTAGCGCCGGTCGTGACCCGGCCGGTCCGCCACCTTGGTGATGAGGCTCTCGGGCTTGCCGAGCAGGTGCAGCACCTGCCGCGTCAGCACCACGTTCTCCACCTCGTGGCTGCCGCCGATATTGTAGATCTCGCCATCCTTGCCCTTGCGGAGCACGAGATCGATGGCGGCGCAGTTGTCGAGGACGTAGAGCCAGTCGCGCACGTTCTTCCCGTCGCCGTAGAGCGGCAGCGGCAGGTCTTCAATCGCGTTGGTGATGAAGAGCGGGATGACCTTCTCCGGGTACTGGTAGGGGCCGAAGTTGTTGCTGCTGCGCGTGATCACCACGGGCAGGCGATGGGTGATCCAGAACGCCTTGGCGAGAAGATCGGCGGCGGCCTTCGAGGCCGAGTAGGGGTTGGACGGGTTCAGCGGATCCAGCTCGCGCGCGGCGCCCCTGGCGATGCTCCCGTACACCTCGTCGGTGCCGACGGCGACGAAGCGGCCGATCTTCCGCTCCCGCGCCGCCTCGAGGAGCGTGAAGGTGCCGCTGACATTGGTCTTGAGGAATTCGCCGGCGGCCGCGTTCGAGCGGTCCACGTGGGTCTCGGCGGCGAAGTGGACGACGGCGTCCACGCCCTCCATCGCCTCCTCCACCACCGCCCGGTCGCAGATGTCGCCGTGGACGAAGCGGTAGCGCGGGTCCTTCTCGACATCGCGGAGGTTGTCGAGGTTGCCCGCGTAGGTCAGCTTGTCGAGGTTGACCACCGCGTCCTCGGCGTGGCCGGTCAGGACGTGGCGGACATAGTTGGAGCCGATGAAGCCGGCGCCCCCCGTCACCAGGATCTTCACGGTCGGCCTATCCGCGCACGACGTCCCAGACGCCCGCCCCCGCGAAATCCCACGGCAGCCGTCCCTCGTCGGTCTCGGCGGGGGCCGCCTGGAACTGCGCGTCGACGAAATAGATGATGCGCCCCCGCGTGGCCGCGAGGTTCTTCACGCCATGCGCCACGCCCGGCGGAATGCGCACGAGGCGCGAGGCGCCGTCGCCCAGGACGAGCCGCCGCGCCACCTTCTCCGTGGGCGAGCCCGAGCGGACGTCGAGCAGCACCAGCAGCATCTTGTCGGCGGGCGGGACGAACCAGACGTCCGTCTGCCCCCGGTGGACGTGGAAGGCCTTGATCGCGCCGGGCTCGAGCTCGCTGTAGTTGATCTGCTTGACCTCGAAGCCCGGGAAGCCCGCGTGGACGCCGTTGCCGAGGCGCCCCAGCTCCGTGAAGTTCCCGCCGTCGTCGGTGAAGCGCCTGAGGTCGACCAGCTCCACACCCTGGATGGCCGGCTGCGCGGCGTAGTCCTGCACCGAGTAGGCGCGCTGGGCTTCGTCGTTGAGGCGCATCAAACGAGCCCGACCTCGCTTCGATCGCCCAGCATGAAGTTGAACGAGCGCGGCTTGCGCGCGCTCCGGTAGATGGACACGTTGCGCCCGATGAGGCTCGATTCGATGCGGCCGCCGATGTCCGAGATGCTGGCGCCCTCGAGGACGATGGAGTGCTCGACCTCGCTGCCCCGCACCACGACGCCGTCGCCGATGGAGGTGAAGGGCCCGATGTAGGCGCTCTCGATCACCGCGCCTTTGCCGATGATGGCGGGCCCGCGCACCGTGCTCTTGCTCACCCGCGCGCCGGCCTCGATCACGACCTTGCCCGCGATGTCGGAGTCCTCGACGGCGCCGTCCGTGCGCGGCGTGAGCGTGTCGAGGATGATGCGGTTGGCCTCGAGCATGTCCTCGAGCTTGCCCGTATCCTTCCACCAGCCTTCGATGATGTGGGGCCGCACGACATGCCCCTGGTCGATGAGCCACTGGATGGCGTCGGTGATCTCGAGCTCGCCGCGCGCCGAGGGCTTGATGGCCTTGACCGCCTGGAAGACCGTCGCGTCGAACATGTAGACGCCGACGAGCGCGAGGTCGGACGGCGGAACCTTCGGCTTCTCGATGAGCCGCACCACGGTGCCGTCCCGGAGCTCGGCAACGCCGAACTGGGTGGGATCCGGCACGCGGGCCAGCAGGATCTGGCTCTGCGGCTTCTCGTCGCGGAAGCGCGCGACGAGCGGCTCGAGCTTTTCGCGGATCAGGTTGTCACCCAGGTACATGCAGAAGGAGTCCGAGCCCAGGAAGGGCTCCGATATCAGCACTGCGTGAGCCAGCCCGAGGGGGGCGTCCTGCTGGATATAGGTGACGCTGACCCCGAAGCGCGCGCCGTCGCCCACTGCGTCACGGATTTCCTGGTGAGTCTCTCCGACGACGATGCCGATCTCGAGGATGCCGGAGGCTGCGAGCGCCTCTATTCCATAAAAGAGAATGGGCTTGTTGGCCACCGGCACCAGCTGCTTGGCCGAAGTGTAGGTGATGGGGCGAAGGCGGGTTCCCCGTCCCCCCGAGAGGATTAGCCCTTTCATTTCGCGCCTGATTATAGCAGTCTTGATTCAGCTCCGCAGGAAGGCATTCTTCCTTGCTCCGACCGGGAATGGTGGTAATATGAAATCGCTAATTCTAAAGAGACAACAGCCGCAAGGAGCATGCGCATGAAGACGCTGAAGGAGATGCTGGGTGAGGCCCGCCAGGTCATTCCCGAGCAGCCGCCGGCCGAGCTGAAGAAGCGGCTCGAAGCGGGCGAGCCCGTCGTCGTCATCGACGTCCGCGACCCGGATGAGTATCGCGACGGCTCGATCGAAGGCGCCAACAACATCAGCCGCGGCTTCCTCGAGTTCCGCGTCGGCACGGCCGCGCCGGAGCCGACAACGCCCATGGTGCTGTACTGCCAGACGGGGCTGCGCTCCATGCTCGCGGCCAAGGCGCTCCACGACCTGGGCTATACGAACGTCGTCAATCTCCAGGGCGGATTCCAGCGCTGGGCGCAGTCCGGCCTCCCCGTCGTGAAGGACACGCCGCTCGGCGGCGAGCAGATCCAGCGCTACAGCCGTCACTTCCTTCTCCCGCAGGTCGGCGAGAAGGGACAGCGCAAGCTCCTGCGCTCCAAGGTGCTGCTGATCGGCGCGGGCGGGCTCGGCTCGCCCACGGCGCTCTATCTCGCCGCCGCCGGCGTCGGGACGCTTGGGCTCATGGATGGCGACGTCGTGGACGTCTCCAACCTCCAGCGCCAGGTGCTGCACACGACGGCCAACGTCGGGCGCCCCAAGGTGGACTCGGGCGCCGAGATGCTCCAGGCGCTCAACCCCGACGTCAACGTCATCAAGCTGCCCACGCGCATCGACGTGGACAACGTGATGGACATCATCAAGGACTACGATTTGGTCGTGGACGGGTCGGACAACTTCGACACCCGCTACCTCGTCAACGACGCCTGCACGATCGCGGGCAAGACCAATGTCCACGGCTCGATCTTCCAGTTCGAGGGCATGGCCACGGTGTTCGCGCCTGGGAAAGGACCCTGCTACCGCTGCCTCTATCCCACGCCGCCGCCGGCGGGGCTCGTCCCCTCCTGAAGCGAGGCAGGCGTCCTGGGCGTGCTCCCAGGCATGATCGGAGTGGTACAGGCGACCGAGACCATCAAGCTCCTGCTGGACATCGGCGATCCGCTGATCGGCAGGCTCCTGACCTACGACGCCCTCGGCATGCGCTTCCGCGAGGTCAAGCTCAGGCGCGATCCGAAGTGTCCCGTGTGCGGCGAGCACCCGAGCATCCGGGACCTCTCGATCCACCGCGAAGGCGCCCCGGCGGCCTGCGCCGTCGATGACAACGGCCACCAGACCGCCGGCGCCGCCAAGCCCGCCGTCAAGGCCGGAGGGTAGCGGCTCCCCTCGTGGCGTGGGCGGCCGTTGCCGGCAGGGCACTGGGCCTGCTCGTGATGGCCGTGCTCGGCTGGCAGATACTCGGGCGCGAGCTCGATTTCAATGCTGCGAGCGGGCCGTT
>JBKPBU010000513.1:0-7910 GCA_046727015.1 Candidatus Methylomirabilota bacterium
GGCATGGACGGCCTCGAGGTCTGCCGCAAGATCCGCGCGACGGCCGAGTGGGCCGGGCTGCCCGTCATCATGCTCACGGCCAAGGGCGAGGACGTGGACAAGGTGGTCGGCCTCGAAGTGGGTGCGGACGACTACCTCGCCAAACCCTTCAACCCCCGCGAGCTGCTGGCGCGGATCCGCGCCGTGCTGCGACGGGCGAGCCCCGCCGCCACGCCGGCGCGGCTGCGGGTGGGTCGGCTCGAGCTCGACTTCGCCGCCCGCGAGGTGACGGTGAGCGGCAAGCGGCGCGTGCTCACCCATCACGAGTTCGAGCTCCTCGCCACGCTCGCGCGCGCGAGCGGCCGCGTGCTCTCGCGCGAGCAGATCCTCGACGCGCTCAAGGGCGAGAGCGAGCCTTTCGACCGGTCGATCGACGTCCACGTCGCCAAGCTCCGCGCCAAGCTCGAGCCCGATCCCAAGGAGCCGCGCTACATCAAGACCGTGCGCGGCGTCGGCTACATGCTTGCGCGCGAGGCCGACTGAGTTGCGCCGCCTCTTCGCGCGGATCTACCTCCACTTCCTCGGCGTGCTGCTGGTGGTCGCGGTCGCGGCCAGCCTGGTTTTCGCGTTGACCGCCCGTAGCGCCTTCGTCCAGGAATCGTCCTGGCGAACGTCGCGTCACGCGGGGAGGCTCGTGGGCGAGGCCTTCGGCAACCCGTCCGAGCTCGCGCGACACGTGAAGCAGCTCCACGACGAGCTCGACATCGACCTGGTCGTCCGTGACCTCGAGGGACGCGTCCTCGCCGCCGCCGGGCCCGAGCCGCCCGATTTCACCGCCGAGGAGCTCGCCCAGGCGCGGACCGGCCGGCGCATCGTCCATCCGAGCCCGCCCTGGTCGACGGTGGGCCCGGTGCGCGAGCCCGGCACCGGCGTCGTCATCGGCACCATCGCGAGCGCGGCGCACCCGCGGCCCCGCTGGGCGGCCCTCGGGCGTCCCGCCCTGATCCTGAGCCTGGTCCTCGCCGTCATCGGCATCGCTTCCGCCCTCCTCGCGCGCCGCATCTCACGCCCCATCGAGCGCTTGACCCAGGCGGTGCGCCGGCTGGGCGCCGGCGACCTCGCCGCGCGCGTGCCGGTGAGCGAGCGGGGCGGGGCGGATGAGCTCGCGGTGCTGACGCGGTCCTTCAACGACATGGCCGAGCGCATCGAGCGGCTGGTCGCGGGACAAAAGGAGCTCATGGCCAATGTCTCGCACGAGCTCCGCTCACCCCTGACGCGGATCCGCGTGGCGCTCGAGCTTCTGCCGCGCGAGGGCGGCACGGACGCGAGGATCAAGGATGTCGAGTCGGATCTGGACGAGCTCGAGCGCCTGATCGAGGACGTGCTCACCGCGACGCGGCTCGAGGCGACGGGAGTCCCCCCTCGCCTCGCGCGGACCGACGCGCGCGAGGTTCTCATGGAGGTCGCCGAGCGCGCTGGCGGCGATCCGCGGCTGGCCGCCGGTGGCGTGCTGGTCGCAGGAGGCCCCGCCATCGAGCTCACGGCGGATCGGGCGCTGCTGCGGCGCGCGCTCTGGAACCTCGTGGACAATGCGGCCAAGTACGGCTCTCCGCCCATCACGCTCCGGGCGGAGCGGCGTGGAGACCACGTCGCCCTCTCGGTCACGGACCAGGGCGACGGCATAGCTCCGGCGGAGCGTGAGCGGGTGCTGGTGCCCTTCTACCGGCTCGACAAGGCGCGCACACCGGGCGAGGCAGCGAGCGGCTTCGGCCTCGGCCTGACGCTGGCGAGCCGCGTGGCCCAGGTCCACCACGGCGCCATCACCATCGGCCCCGCCGAGACAGTCGGCGGAACCGAGCGCGGCTGCCGGGTGACGCTGACGTTCCCGATTGCCCCGGCGGGAGTACCATAGGGCCAGGGAAGGCGGACGACCATGAAGATACCGACCGCGATGATCTCGATGACCCTGGCGCTGCTCCTGACGAGCGCCGCGCAGGCTCAAACCCAGCTTCAGACGATGCCGTCCGGCCCGCGGGGCGGCGCCGGCAGAGCCGGCGTGACGCGGCCTGCCATGGTCAACGCACCTGTGGTCCCGGTCAGGCATTCGTCCTTCGTGCGATCTCCGTTCTTCTTCCGGCATCCTTTCTTCTTCGGCTCCGGTCACCTCTTCACGTCGGGCGAGCCCTCCGTTCCCCAGACCTACCTCTATTCCTACGCGTATCCGGTTTACGTCCAGAATCCGGTCTACGACCAGCAGGCGCAGTACTGGGCGTACTGCCGGAGCCCACAGGGCTACTACCCCTACGTCTCCGAATGTCCCGGGGGATGGCTCCCGGTCGCGCCGACCTCTCCGCCGCCTCCGCTGGGGCCGGGGCAGACGTCGCTGGACGCCGGACAACGGCCGAAGGAGGCACGGAGCGGTGGTGATTCCATCGAGGAGATCCGCGCGCGGATCGCGCGCTCGCGCGCCGACTAGAGCTGCTCCAGCATCGTCTCGGCGTCGCTGACCTCGAACTTTCCCGGCGCCTCCACGTTGGCCATGGGTATCCGAGATCTGAAGCGACGCGGATTAGAGCAACGCGCCTTCGTGGCGAAGGAGCCACTGCTTGCGTGGAAGCCCGCCGCCATAGCCCGTGAGCGCGGCATTGCTCCCGATCACGCGGTGACACGGGATGACGATGGCCACGGGGTTGCGCCCGTTGGCGAGCCCCACCGCGCGGGGAGCGGTCGGGCGGCCGATGAAGGCGGCGAGCTGGCCGTAGGTGCGCGTCGCCCCGACCGGTATGGTACGGAGCGCCGACCACACCGTTCGCTGGAACTCCGTGCCGCCCGGGTCCACCGCGACGTCGTCGAGCGAGTGGAGGTCGCCGGCGAGGTAGGCGCGGACTCTCTCGCTCACGCCGAGCGGATTCGCGTGGGACTGCAGCGTGAAATCCTCGAAGCGGCGCGTGAGGAGGTCCTTCATCCGCTCTTCGCAGTCGCCGAAGTCGAGCGCGCAGAGCGCCCGATCGTCCGTGACGATGACGATGGGCCCGAGCTCGGAGTCGATCGTGTCGGTCCTGAGATCGATCGTGCCGGGGGGCATGTCAAGCCGGCGTATGCGTGAAAGGCAGCTTGGCGAACCGCGCGCGCTCGACCTCGATCACCAGCACCACCCGCTGCTCCGGGTTCTGCCGCATCGGGAACTCCTTGCCGGTGTACTTGCGCGAGATGCGGTCCATGATCTTGAAGTCCGCGTCCTTCCATCGCTCGGCCACCCGGCCGCGGAGCTGCGCTTCGACGTAGGGGTTGTCGAAGGCAACCACCGAGAGCGCCACGCGCCCATCCCGCCGCGTGTTCTTGGCCTTGAGCGAGCCCTCCCCGGTGGCAATGAGAATGCGGTCGCCCTCGAGGTCGACCCAGACGGGTGCCGACTGCGGCGAGCCGTCCGGCATCAGCGTGGCCAGATGCGCGAAGTTGGCGCTGCGGATCAGAGCCTTGACGTCGTCAGACAGCGGAATGCCCATGCCCTGCTCCTCCTCGAGCGACTCGGCTTCGTGGCGGGCGCCGCCAGGCTCCGGCGAGCAGGCCCCAAGGTGTGACACCGGCTGCCGTCACCGGGCGCGCAGGGCTATGATGAGCTTCCGTTGTCCGGCTGCAGGATCGCCACGCCGCGCTCGCGCAGGTTGACGTCCACCTCCTGGTGCCGGCGGCGATCGCCCTGCCGGCGATCGCTCGGCGGAGTGTCCCCGCGCTGGCGGCGCTCGCCCACGCGGCGGTCCATGATGATGCGGATCCGCTCCTCGTGGCTGAACGCGCGCTGGAGATAGTCGTAGAGCTGCGGATTGTATCGCGCGACGACGAAGATTTCTCCGAGCTTCATCATCTCCTCCCCGCATCTCTTGACCCAGTAGGGAACGTCCATGCCCCGGAACAGCAAGAAAGCGGTCACGAGATTGTCCTCGGCCCCCGCCCGGTCGCCGGCGAGCCGCATCGTCCGCCCGAGACCCAGCTTGGCATGGGCGACCACGGGCTGCATGCGCAGCTCCTCGGCGATGCCGAGCGACTGGCGGTAGTGCTGCTCGGCCTCCGCGAGCGCGGGCGCTTCACCCTGGGATGCGATATCGCCGAGCAGCCGCCACGCCCATGCCTGGTGCCCGCGCTCCTTGTGCGCGACCGCGAGATCGAGGGCGTGCAGGGCCATCGCACGCGCCCGCTCGACCTCGCGCGCGGCGAGAAGGCCCTCGGCCCAATGCAGCGTCCACAGCGCGAGGTACGCGTTGACCCCCAGCACCTCGCTCAGGTGCACCCCGTCCTCGAGCAGCGGCATGGCCTCGGCGAGCCTGCCGGACAGCGCCAGGCCGAGCCCGAGCAGCGAGGAGGGGATGGGCCGCCAGACGTCGAGATGCTTCTCGCGGCAGGCCTCGAGGCTCGGCTGGAGGAGACCGAGCGCCCGCTCGAGGTGCCCGCGCCGCAGCCAGAGCAGCCCCGCGAGGGTGCGCGCGATGGTCTGGGGCCACACGTGTCCCGCTCCATCCGCCGCTCGCATCGCCTGGTCCACGCAGGCGTCCGCGGCGTGAAAGTCGCCGAGCTCCGCCAGCGTGAAGCCCAGCCACCCACTCGAGGTGACGTAGGGGAGGGTCGACTGGTCGGCGGCAGTCCCGCGGGCCTCCACGAGCGCGTCCACGTTCTGCCGCAGGATGAGCTCCGCGCGCCGGTACTGGCCCTGCGCGTGGAGCGAGAGGCCGAGGTAGCCTCGGGCGAGCGCTTGCAGGGCGAAATCCTGGGTCGCGTCCGCGATGCGGAGACACCGCTCGCCGTAGTCGATCGCGAGGTCGGGCTCGCCATTCAGGTAGTGATAGTTGACGAGGTAGCTGTACACCCGCGCCTGGCGCGTCTCGTCGCCCAGCTCGGCGCTCAGCTGCTCGGCCTCCTTCGACAGCTGGAGGACCTCGCGCAGCCGTCCCAGCTGGAGGAGCGGCGGCCGCAGCTCGAGGCGGATGTCTATGGCCTGCTCGAGCTTGGCGCGCCCCTCCGGCAGGTGGGTCAGGGCCTGGAGCGCCTGCTCGAGGAACGCGACGGCTTCCTGGTTGCCGGCGCGCGAGGTGGCCTTCGCCCCCGCCTGGCGGAGATAGCCGATCGCCTTCTCCCATGTTTCCCCGCGGACCGCGTGGTGCGCGAGGCGCTCGACCTGCTCGCCGAGGCGGTCGGAGTAGAGTCGCTCGAGCGCGTCCACGACGCGCGCGTGCAACGAGCGCCGCCGCCCCGTGACCAGGCTGCCGTAGGCGACGTCATGGGTGAGCATGTGCTTGAAGGTGAACTCCAGCGCGGGAAAGAGCGTCGTCTCGTACACGAACTCGGCCGACTGCAACCGCATGAGCCCGGTGCGCAGCGCCTCCTCGGGCATGTCGGCGATGGCGTCGAGGAGCGCGAAGGGTACGTCCTTGCCGATGACGGACGCCGCCTGCAGCAGGCGCTTGTCTTCGGGCTCGAGCCTGTCGATGCGCGAGGCGAGAACCGCCTGCACCGTAGGCGGCATCTGCAAGGTCTCGACGGGTTTCGCGAGGCGGTACTGCCCGCGATCGCCCACGAGCGCGCCGATCTCGACCAGGGATTGGACGCACTCCTCGAGGAAAAACGGGTTGCCCTCGGTCTGCGTCACCAGCAGTTGCTTGAGCGGCGTCAGGGCCGCGTCGTTGCCGAGGATGGCCTGAAGGAGCTCGTCGGCGCTGTCGGGCTGGAGCGGGTCGATGCGGAATTGCGTGTAGTAGCTCTTGCTGCCCCACCCGTGAGAGTATTCCGGCCGGTAGTTGACCATCAGCAGGATGCGTGCCGCGGGCAGGCTCTCGACCAGGCTGTCGAGGAAGGCCTGCGTCTCCCCGTCCAGCCAGTGGAGATTCTCGAAGATCACCAGGAGCGGCTGCACTTGGCTCTCGCGCAGCAGCAGCCGCTTGAGCGCGTCGAGGGTCCGGCGCCGGCGCTCGCGCGGCTCGGGCTCCTGTTCGGCCTCCTCCGTGGGCACGTCGAGGAGCCCCAGGAACACGGGAATGGTGGCGCGCAGGCTGTCGTCGAGCGTGAGAATCTTGCCGGTAACCTTCTCGCGGATGCGCCGCTGGTCGTCGTGGTCCTCGATGCCGAAGTACGTCTTGAGCAGCTCGCTGACGGGCAGGTACGAGGTCATGCGCCCGTAGGACACGGGCGAGCTCTCGAGGATGAGCCAGCCGTGCGTGCGGTGCGAGTGCGTGAATTCCCAGAAGAGGCGCGACTTGCCCACGCCGGGCTCGCCCGACACGGCCACGATCTGCCCCTGCCCCGCCCGCGCTTTCTCGAGCGTCTCGCGCAGCCGCCCCAGCTCGCCGTCGCGGCCCACGAAGGGCGTGAGCCCGCGCGCCGCCGCCGCCTGGAGCCGCGAGCGGACGGCGCCGGCGCGGATGATCTCGAAGATCTCGACCGACTCGGCGAGCCCTCGGATCGGCACCGGGCCCAGCGGCTTGACCTCGATATACCCTTCGGCCAGCCGCAGCGTGTCCTTCGTCATGAGCGCCGTGCCCGGTCGCGCGAGCTGCTCCATCCGGGCCGCGAGATGCGTGGTCTGACCGATCGCGGAGTAGTCCATGTGCAGATCGCTGTCTATGGCGCGGACGACCACCTCGCCCGAGTTGAGCCCGACGCGGATCTGCACATCGATGCCCTGGCTCCGGCGCAGCTCGTCGGCGTACCAGCCGACCGTCTCCTGCATGCGCAGCGCCGCGTGGCACGCCCGCACCGCGTGATCCTCGTGGGCGACCGGCGCGCCGAAGAGCGCCATGATCCCATCGCCCATGACCTGGTTGACCGTGCCCTCGTAGCGGTGGATCGCCTCCATCATCCGCTCGAGGACGGGGTCGAGAATCCGTCGCGCCTCTTCCGGATCGCGGTCGGCCAGGAGCTCCATCGAGCCCTTGACGTCGGCGAAGAGCACGGTCACCAACTTCCGCTCGCCCTCGAGCTGGGAGCGCGTGGTGAGGATCTTGTCGGCGAGGTGCTTCGGGGTATAGCTCTGCGGATCGCCGAAGCGGCTCCCCGCCGCCGGAGCGCCCGCCGTCAGCGCCGCGCCGCAGCCGCCGCAGAAGCGCGCTTCCGCCGCCACCTCGGCGCCGCAGCTCGCGCAGGCGCGCGCGAGACGGGCGCCGCACTGCTCGCAGAACCGGGCGCCCTCGCGGCTACTAGCCTGGCAGCGCGGACACGTCACGTCACAGCCTCCTGCTCGGACGCAATAAGGATTGCATCTCGGCCCCAGAATATTTTGCGAGTGTAGTCCTCGCGCTCGGCGGGGTCAAGGCGCACCGGGTCTACGACGCACGCCAAAGCGTGCGGGGGGCGCTCCACCACGCGGACGAACGAGATCAGAAATGGGCGCCAGACTCGCCAACGGCGCGGCCGACTGTAAGCATATCCGACGTGGCGCAACGCCTCACGGGCTATTGTTCTTGACAAGGTGTTCGGCAGGATCTACTAATCTCACGACCCGTGCGCCCAATTCCGAGAACACTGGCGGCACGTTGGTGGATGCTCCTCTCCGCCGTATACCTGACGGCGTGCGCGAGCCCGTCCGGTCCGGTGCCGCTCGTCATCACGAGCCACACCCCCGTCAAGGCCACCGCCACCCAGCTCCGGGAAGGCGTGGCCCAGATGGTCAAGGACTGGTCCGACGCCAAGGCACGCATCGAGGACATCCACACGCGCCGCGTCGCCGAGATGATGGCGATCGAGGCCGACATCGCCTTCCTGGAAGAGGCGGCCAAGATCGACCCGCAGCCGACGTCGGCTGGCCTGGATGCGGGCCGGCTGGAACGGCTCCTCGATCTCAAAGCTCCGAAGCAGACCTTCGAGCAGGAGCTCACCCAGGCCCTCGAGCCTCCGAAGCCGCCGCAAGAGATCGTGCGATATTTTCGCAGCGTGTGGCCGACCGC
>JBKPBU010000514.1:0-5625 GCA_046727015.1 Candidatus Methylomirabilota bacterium
CCAGACCTTCACCGTGGACTCGCTCCTGACGCGCGGTGCGCCCAAGGCCAGTTACCAGGCGGAAACGACAGGGGCGGGGGAGAGCCAGCGCGAGATGCTGGCGCGCCTCGAGCTTGGCCCCGGCGAGCTCGCCCTGCTCCGTGATCGCGCCGCCAAGCGCGGGCTCGTCTTCTTCTCGGCGCCGTTCGACGAGAAGAGCGCCGATGCTCTCGAGGCGCTCGGCGTCCCCCTCTTCAAGATCCCTTCCGGCGAGATCACGAACCTTCCGCTGCTGCGGCACGTGGCGGCCAAGGGCCTCCCCATCATCCTCTCGACGGGCATGGCGAGCCTGGAGGAGGTCGAGCAGGCGGTGGCCGCCATCCGCGCCGCGGGCGATCCGCCGCTGGCCGTCCTGCACTGCCTCTCCGCGTATCCGGCGCCGCCCGGCGAGATCAACCTGCGCGCCATGGACACGCTGGCCGCCCGCTTCGGCGGTCCCGTCGGCTTCTCCGACCATACGCTCGGCTTCGAGATCGCCGTGGCCGCCGCGGCGCGCGGCGCGGACATCATCGAGAAACACCTGACGATCGACACGGCCCTCGCGGGACCCGACCACCGCGCGTCTCTCGACCCGCCCGCCTTCGTGGCGATGGTGCGCGCCATCCGCAACGTCGAATCGGCCCTGGGCGACGGCGTCAAGCGCCCGATGCCCTCCGAGGCCGACACACGGCGCGTGGCGCGCAAGAGTCTCGTGGCCACGCACGCTCTCGGGGCCGGCAGGCGGCTCACGGCCGGGGACGTCGTCGTCAAGCGGCCCGGCACCGGCATTCCCCCGGGCGAGCTGCCGCGCGCGCTCGGCCGAAAGGTGACTCGCGATGTCGCCGCTGACGAGGTGATCCCGTGGGAGGCGCTCGGGGAGCCATGACGACTGCACCGCGACGCGTCGGCGTGGTGACGGTCAGCCGCTCGGACTACGGGCACCTGCGGCCCGTGATCGACGGCATCCGCCGGGCGCCCGACCTGGAGCTCGTGCTCCTTGTGGGCGGCATGCATCTCGCGCCCGAGTTCGGGAATACGGTCCGGGAGATCGAAGCCGATGGCATTCCCGTCGCAGAGCGGATCGAGATGCTCGAGAAGGGCGACACGCCCGAGGCGGTGGCGATCTCGACGGGACGCGGCGTCGAGGGCTTCGCGCGCGCCTTTGCCCGCCGCCGGCCGGACCTCGTGGTCGTGCTCGGCGACCGCTTCGAGATGCTGGCGGCGGCCGTGGCGGCCCTGCCCTTTGCTCTCCCCGTCGCGCATATCCACGGGGGCGAGGTCTCCGAGGGCGCGATGGACAATCAGATCCGTCACGCCATCACCAAGCTCGCCCACGTGCACTTCGCCTCCGCCGACGTCCACGCGCGTCGCATCGCGCGAATGGGCGAGGAGGCGTGGCGCATCCACACCGTCGGCGCGCCCGGCCTCGACCGGTTGGCCGGCCTGGCCGCGCTGCCGCGCGAAACCCTCGCGCGCGAGCTGGGACTGCCCGCCGAGGGGCCGTGGCACCTCGTCACCTTCCACCCTGTCACACTCGAGTACCGCGACACGGCGCACGACGTGGACGAGCTCCTCGCGGCGCTCGAGAAGTCCGACGGCACGCTCGTGATCACGTACCCCAATGCCGATACGTCCGGCCGCGTCATCATCGACAGGCTCGAGGAGTTCGCCGGGCGCCATCCCGGCCGCTGCCGGCTCGTACGCAGCCTCGGCGAGCGCCTCTACCTCTCGCTGCTCAGCCACGCCAACGTGATGATCGGAAATTCCTCGAGCGGGCTCATCGAGGCGCCGTCGTTCGGGCTGCCCGCGGTCAATATCGGCGCGCGCCAGCGCGGCCGCCTGCGCGGGGCCAACGTGATCGACGTCGCGCCATCTCGCGAGGAGATTCTCCGCGGCATCGAGGCGGCGCAGGCGCCGGCGTTCAGGGCCCGGGCCCGCGCCGCCGCCAATCCCTACGGCGACGGCAGCGCCGCACCCCGGATCGTCGACGTCCTGAGCAAGGTCCCGCTCGATGCGCGCCTCGTCCAGAAGCGCTTCGCCGACGTCGCGGGGGATGCCTGATGGCCGACCTGGCCGCCTGCACCCTGGGCCTGGGAGCGAGCCTGCGCGCCGTGCTCGAAGCCATGACCCAGAGCGGCAAGCAGATCGTCCTCGTGGTGGATGCCGACCGGAGGCTCGCCGGGGTTGTCACGGACGGCGACATCCGCCGGGCCATGCTCCGCGGCGCGTCCCTCGACGCCAAAGTGGACGAGGTCGTCAACCGCGCACCGCTGGTGGGGCCGGCGGGGCTGTCCGGCCCGGAGGCGCTTCAGATCATGCGGTCGCGGTCCGTGCGCCACCTGCCGCTGCTCGACGCCGAGCGTCGCGTGGCGGACATGCTGCGGCTCGAGGATCTGGTCGCGCTGCCGCCGCTGAGAGCCCACGCCGTCATCATGGCGGGAGGTGAAGGACGTCGGCTCAGGCCGCTGACCGAGTCCACGCCCAAGCCCCTGGTTGCCGTTGGCGGCAAGCCGCTGGTCGAGCTCCTGATCGAGCGGCTGCGCCAGTCGGGCGTGACTGAGATGACCGTCGCGCTTCACCACAAGTCGGAGCTGATCCGGGAGCGCCTGGGTAACGGCAGCCGGCTCGGCGTGAGCCTCGACTACGCTCTCGAAGCCAGCCCACTTGGCACCATGGGGGCGCTCACGCTCCTGCGCGATCGACTCGACGCCCCCTTCTTCGTGGTCAATGCCGACATCCTGACCAAATGCGACTTCCGGGCGATGTGGGAATACCACCGCGGCCAGCGCGAGGCCGCGATGACCGTGGGCGTGTCCCTCCACCAGGTGGACATTCCCTACGGCGAGTTCACGCTCCACGACGGGCGCGTGACCCGGGTGGAGGAGAAGCCGCACAAGGAATTCCCGGTGAACGCCGGGATCTACCTGCTGGACCCGTCCGCCGTCGACCTGATCACTCCCGGCGAGTATTTCGACGCGACCGATATGATCCGGGCGCTGGTCGACGGCGGGCGCGTTGTGGCGGCTTATCTCATCCGCGAGTACTGGCTCGACGTCGGCCGGCTCCACGACCTGGAGAAGGCCAATCGCGACGTCGCCGAAGGACTTTTGGATTGACTGTGAAGACCGTCGGCATAGTGGGGCTCGGTTATGTCGGCTTGACGCTGGCGGTGACGCTGGCGCGCAAGGGCTTCACCGTCCACGGCGTGGACACGTCGCCGGCCGTGCTCGACTCGCTCGGGAAGGGCCGGCCGCACATCTTCGAGCCGGGCGTGGAGGAAGGTCTCCGCGAGTTTCTCGGCGAGCGCCTCCACGTCGCCGCCGAGCTGCCCAAAGGCGGAGTCGATGTTGCGATCATCTGCGTCTCGACGCCGGTCAACCCTGGCACCCATGATCCCGAGCTCGGCAATCTCCGCGCGGCCTCCCGGCACGTGGCGGAGCGCTGCGCGTCCAACACCCTCGTCATCGTCAGGAGCACCGTGCCGGTGGGCGCGAGCCGCTCCGTGGTGCTGCCCGAGCTCCTCGCCAGGTGGGGGCGGGCTCGACTGGCCTTCGCGCCCGAGCGGACCATACAGGGGCAGGCCCTTCGGGAGCTGGAGGAGCTGCCGCAGGTGGTCGGCGGTCTCGACTCCGACGGCCGTGAGTCGGCGGCTGCGCTCTTCGCCCGCATCACGCACAGGGTCGTCCCCGTGTCCTCGCTCGAGGCGGCCGAGCTCGTCAAGCTGGTGAACAACTGTCACACCGACCTGATCTACTCCTACGGCAACGAGGTCGCCCTCATGGCCGAAAGCTGGAAGCTCGATCCGCTCGAGGTGATCCGCGCGGCCAACGTCGAGTACCCGCGCCCCGACCTGGCCAGGCCCGGCTTCGTCGGAGGCGCGTGCCTGTCCAAAGACCCCTACATCCTCATGACCGCCTCTCGTGCCGCGGGTTTCACGCCCTGGCTGGTGGGGCAGGCCCGCGGGCTCAACGAGTATCTGCCGGGGCACGTGGCCGAGCGCCTCATCGCCATGATCCGCTCCGCTCGGGGCGCGGCCGAGGGCGCGCGGCTCGCCGTCCTCGGCTGGGCCTACAAGGGCTGGCCGCCGACCGACGACATGCGCGGCTCGCCGATTCTCTCGATGCTGCCGCTCTTCCGCGCCGCCGGGCTCGAGCTTCGCGGCCACGATCATTTGGTCGCGGCGGGTATCATCCGCGAGCTCGGGGCTGAGCCCGTGACCGCGGAAGCGGCCTTCGAGGGCGCCGACGCCGTGCTCGTCATCACCAACCATCCCGAGTACGCCAAGCTCGATCTGGAGCGGCTCCTGCCGCGACTGCGGCACCCGGCCGTGCTCTACGATTGCTGGCGCATCCTCGACGAGGAGACGGTGCGGGCGGCAGGGGTGCGCTACGCGGGCATCGGCTATGCCTAGGGCGCTCATACTCGGCGGGGCGGGCTTCATCGGCTATCACCTCGCCGCGCGGCTCTGCGCCGAGGGGCACACGCTGACGCTCGTGGACGATCTCTCGCGCGGCCGGCGCGACGGGGAGCTCGAGGCGCTCTGCGCCCGGCCCAACGTCACCATGGTGCGGGCGGACCTGACGCGCCCGGACGCGCTCGCGGAGCTGCCGCGCCGATGGGACTCCGTGTACATGCTCGCGGCCGTGGTGGGGGTGCGCAACGTCGAGACCGACCCGGCGCGCGTGGTGCGCACCAACACGCTCGCGCTCATGCATCTCCTCGACTGGCTCGCGCCCGAGTCGGGTGTTCTTTTCTTCGCCTCGACCAGCGAGACCTACGCGGGCGGGGTGTCCGCGGGGACGGTGCCGGTGCCGACGCCCGAGGAGGTCGCGCTGTCGGTCGAGGACATCCGGGCGCCGCGCTTCGCCTACGCCGCGAGCAAGATCCTCGGCGAGGCCGCCGTGGTCCACACGGCGCGCGCCCGCGGGCTCTCCGCCGTCGTCGGCCGCTTCCACAACGTCTACGGCCCGCGAATGGGCGCCGACCACGTGATTCCCGAGCTGTCACTCCGCGCGCTCCGCCGCGAGAACCCTTTCCGCGTCTTCGGCGCCGACCAGCGCCGCGCTTTCTGTCACGTCTCGGATGCCGTGGAGGCGCTGGTCCGGCTCACGTCGACCCAGACGGCGTGGGGGCAGATCGTCAACATCGGCAACGACAGCGAGGAGACGCTGATCGAGGACCTGGTCCGGCTCATACTGCGAGAGGCCCGCTTCGAGCCCGCGCTCGAGCGCGTCCCCGCTCCCGCGGGCTCGGTCGCGCGGCGCTGCCCCGATATCGGGCGCCTCCGGGCGCTCACGGGCTTCGTGCCCAAGGTGTCCCTCGAGGCTGGAGTGCGCGACACCATGGCGTGGTACCGCGACTGGCGCGGGCGCGAGGGAGGGGCGCGATGACGGGGTCCGGGCGCGCCATTCCGAACGCCGTGCCGCACCTCGCCGGCAACGAGTGGAAGTACCTCAAGGAATGCCTCGACACCAACTGGGTCTCGTCCGTCGGCCCCTTCGTGGACCGCTTCGAGCGGGAGGTGGCGGCCTATGTCGGCGTGCCTCACGCCGTCGCCACCGTGAACGGCACCGCCGCGCTCCACGTGGCGCTCCTGGCGGCGGGCGT
>JBKPBU010000515.1:0-5411 GCA_046727015.1 Candidatus Methylomirabilota bacterium
CCCGAGTCGCGATCCCCCAAGTCGCGACCCAAAGTATGGAACTCGCGGTTGGGCTTCATGTCGGCAAGGTTGGCCATGCGGTTGGAGAGGTTGAAGAAGGCGGCGACCGCCCCGATGTCCCAGATGTCCGAGTCCGTGAAGCCGTGCCCGCGCAGGCGCTCGAAATCCGCCTGATCGATTTCCGCCGAATGCTCGGTCACCTTGACGGCGAAGTCGAGCATGGCGCGCTGTCGGGGCGTGATGTCGGCCACCCGGTAGTTGACGCTGATCTGGTCGGCGAGCACGGGGTTCTTGCTGAGGATGCGGAGCGCGGCGCCGTGGGCCACCGTGCAGTAGGTGCAGGCGTTGACGCGACTCACCGCGAGCACGATCATCTCGCGCTCGGCTCGCGAGAGCTCCGACGGCCCTTTCATCAAGACGTCGTAGTAGTGGAAGAAAGCGCGGAAGTGCTCCGGCTTGTAGCCGTAGGCCAGAAAGACGTTGGGCGTGAATCCCGCCTTGGCGGCGTTGGCCTCGACGACCTTTCGGATGTCCTCCGGAAGGGTCGCGGGATCGGGCACGGGGAAGCGGCTGATCGGCGTCGCGTTGTTCGTCATCACGGCACTCTCCTCGAAGGCGAACAGTGAAGCCCCGGTCGATGGCTCGGCCGGGGCTTCACGATCTCTACGGCAGGCGCGGGTTAGCCCTGCTGGATGGCGCTGAGCCTCCAGGCGTTGGGCCCGACGGGCCGCACGAAGGTCCAGAACTCCTCGAACTTGACCGGCTCGGCGCGGCTGCCCTCCACCACCTGCCCCGATCGCTCGTCCACCGTGTAGTCGAGCAGGCTCGCCTGGAACTGAACCGTGACGTAGTCCTGGCCGCTCTCCTGCCAGGCCTCGGTGACGGTGACCGAGCGTACCGCGATGTTCTCGAGCCGGTTGATGCGTCCCTGGCCGCGCAGGCGGTCGCAGTCCTTCTGGAGCGTGGCGGACATCTCGGGCGTGAGTGAAGCCGAGGCCTGGCTCATGTCCCGCGCCATCCACGCCGCCTGCACGCGGAAGAAGATATCCGAGGCCGTGTCGGGGAAGCGCATGGGGTCGAACGCCGCGTCCATCTGGCGGATATAGCCCACGCCGCGCTCGAGGTCGCTCGGGCCCGGATCCACCACGGTCTGCGGCTGGAACGTCTGCGGCGGCGGCTGCCACTGAGGCCCGGCGGCGGCCTGGCCGTAGCCCGTCGCGGGCGTGGGCGTAGCCTGGCGGCCGCGCATCATCCGATAGACGAGGTAGGCGCCGCCCGCGATGAGCAGGATCTCCATGAGGCCGATGCCGCCGCCCATGCCGTGGCCGAAGAACATGCTGCCCAGCAGCCCGCCGAGCGCGAGACCGGCGAGGCCGCCCATGAGACCCCCGCCCCACCCAGAGCGCTGCGGCTGGGCCGGCTGGACCGAAGAGGGCGGAGCGGAAGGCTGAGTCGGTCTCGAGGGGCTGGCGGGAGAGGAATAGCTGCGCGACCCGCGGCTTCCCCCTGAGCTGCCGCCGCCGGCCCTGGCCCAAGCATCGGTGACGAGCAGCACCGGAGCGAGCGCCAGCGCGACAAGGCACGCGAGAGCAAGGAATCGCTTCATTGAGGGTCCCCTCCTTGGGGCAACAGGCCTAGGGGCAACGGGTGCATCCAATCCGGTTACCACGATTACAGTATAGACGATGAAGAGGCCCGCGGGGTCAAGAGGCCGCCCGGCGCAGCCTGTCCATGATGGTGAGCCCCATGCCTTCCTGGGTAACGGCCTCGACGAAGATACCCTCGACCCCGGTTGAGTCCAGCTCCCGGAGGGCCGCGAAAAGCTCGCGGGCATAGGCGACGAGGTCGCCCGGCATGATCTTCACCTGAAGCCCGGGGCGCTCGAGGAAGACTGGGCGCTGGGTCATCAGGGCCACGGGCCGCCCGGCCTCGAGCCAGGGGACGACGACCCTCTCACCTGTCCCCGCCTCGACGATGAGAACCTGGGCGCGGGGGGCGTAGTGGCGATAGCGGAGTCCCGGTGAGCGCCCCGCGGCCTCCTCGTGGTCGCTCCCGAACACGTCCACCTCGCCCAGGCAGTCCTTCAGATCCTCGAGCGTCACGCCGCCCGGTCTCAGCAACATGGGCGGCTCGGTAGTCATGTCGAGGACCGTCGATTCCACGCCGACCGGTGTCGGACCACCGTCCAGGATCAGCTCGATGCGGCCGTCGAGATCGTCCCGCACGTGCTCGGCGCGGGTCGGGCTCGGCCACCCCGAACGGTTGGCCGACGGCGCGGCGATGGGGCGGCCGCTCGCCTCGATCAGCGCGCGCGCCACGGGGTGGGATGGGACGCGCGCGGCCACGGTCTCGAGGCCGCCCGTGGTGATGAGCGGCACCGCGCCGGCGCGCGGCAGGACGAGGGTCAGGGGGCCGGGCCAGAAGCGCGCCGCGACATCCCGCGCGCGTCGCGGCACGCGGGCGGCTATGCTCTCGAGCGCGGCGGCGCTCGCCAGGTGGACGATCAACGGGTTGCCCCGCGGCCGCTCCTTGGCTTCGAAGATTCGCGCGACCGCCAGGCCGGACAGGGCGTCGGCGCCGAGCCCGTACACGGTCTCGGTCGGGAAGGCCACGAGCCCGCCCGCGCGGATCACCTCCGCGCCTCGGCGGACACCCGCGTCGTCGGCCTCGAGGAATACGGTGCGCATGGACGTGGAGGCCGACCCTACCGGAGGGAAGCCTCCGAGGCAAGCCGTCGCTTGGCAGCCTCGCCAGGCAGGCTTCCAAAAAGAAATAGCGCCGGCTCCGGAACTTTCCCCTCCCCGCCCGGTCTAAGTGGGCAGATACCCGGCTTCAATCGGGGATCACTTCAACCGGGCCACTTCAACTGGGCAAGGAGGGGACATGGACACGAATCGGCGGCAATTCCTGTTCGGATGCGGTGTGGGTGCTCTCGGAGCCATCGCGGCCCCGTCACGTGCCTTGGCGGATCGGCTCCGCGTGCTCGGCGAGGCGGCCGACGTGGACCGGCCCGTGACCGGCAGTCAGGTCAGCCCGGAGTTCCAGCGCTGGATGCGTGCCGCGCGCGTGGGCCAGTCGGCGGCCCACGGGGGCCTCCTGGTCTTCTGGCTCACCGTCAAGGATCAGGCGCCCGCGCTCGAGGTCGCCACGCTCGACGAGGCGCGCAAGTCGGGCGCGCTCCTGATCAGCGAGCGCGACCAGGCGACAGTGCCCGAGCTCGTCATCGAGAACCGGGGCAAGGGCCACGTTTTGCTGCTGGCCGGCGAGATCCTGATCGGCGGCAAGCAGAACCGGGTCCTGCGCGAGGACATCCTCCTGCCGCCGCTCAGCGGACCGCGCCCGATCGGCGTCTACTGTGTCGAGCAGGGGCGCTGGAACGAAGGGCGCAAGGAGTTCGAGAGCAAAGGCACCTTCGCCCAGCCGGGATTGCGGTCGAGTCTGATGGAACGCGCCGACCAGGGCCGCGTCTGGGATTCGGTCGCCAAGGCCGCGCGGGAGGCCGCGCCGGCCTCGCAGTCACCGACGAGCAGCTACCAGGCCATCTACGACGACGCCAGGATCAAGGACCACCTGAGCGAGGTCGAGCGCCTCGCGCTCATGCGGCCGCCCGTTCTTGCCCACGGCGCCGCGGTCTTCTTCGGGCCGTCGCTCTCCGGGCTCGATCTCTTTCACGCGCCGGGGCTCTTCGCGCGCGAGTGGCCGAAGCTCCTGCGCGCGTACGCCGTCGAGACCTACAACAGCAAGATGCTACCGAGGGACGTCCCGGAAGCCAAGCTCCGCGCCCACGTCGAAGGACTGCTCGCCCAGGCGGCGAGGGTCGAGGGTTCGTTGCGGGGGAACGCGGGCGTGGGCCAGCTCTTCGAGTTCCGCGCGGGCTCAGGCCGCGGGGCGGCCCTCCTCTTCGAGGGCCGCGCCATCCACACCGCCATCCTCTAGACGGACTGCACTCCGAGCAGCTCGACTTCGAAGATGAGCGTGGCGCCCGGCGGAATGACGCTACCGGCGCCGCGATCGCCGTAGCCCAAGTGCGCGGGGATGATGAGCTTGCGCTTGCCGCCCACCTTCATGGTGGCCACGCCCTCGTCCCAGCCCTTGATGACGCGGCCCTTGCCGATGGGGAAGGCGAACGGCTGTCCGCGGTCCACCGAGCTGTCGAACTTCTGGCCGCTCTTGAGCCAGCCCGTGTAATGCACGCTGACCGTTTCGCCCGGCTTGGGCCTGGCGCCCGTGCCCTCGACGAGGTCGACGTACTCGAGCCCGGTCGCCGTCTGGATGAGCTGTTCGTCCATGATGTGCGGTTCCTCCCGTGCGGCACCATAGCACGTACAATAGAAACCGTGACATACAGTTGCGCGTTCTGCGGCGAGGACAACGAGGTCTTCGTGGACCCGAGCGGCGGTCCGCGCCAGACCTTCACCGAGGATTGCACCGTGTGCTGCAGGCCCAACCTGATCACGCTCCTGATCGACGGGGACGACGTCAGTCTCGACGTAGTCCAGGAATACGAGGCGTGAGAGCGACGCGGCGGGCCGGCCTCAACGGTAGCGGTGGCCGACCAGCGCGGACTCGATCGAGCGGCGGTCGGCGCGAGTGAGCGCGCGCGTCATGGCGGGCGTCAAGAGCTTCGTGTGCGGGATGTCGACCAGGTACTCGGGTATCCACCAGAGAGACTTCTCGGACGTCATCCAGCCCGGGTGCGCCCGGTCGAATCGCGCGAGATTGACGGGACGCGAGAAGGTGCGGAGCGTCCGCCTCCCGCGCACGTCGACGTAGCCCTCGAAGTAGCTCATCGCCAGCTCCCGGAGCCCTCGATACACCGGCTCGCGGTAGCGCAGCCCCGCGTAGTTCGACTTGGCGACCGCGCCCCAGCGTCCGCGCTGCCTGAAGACGGCGATGACGTGGTCGGTGTCGTCGGGAACGGATTCGAAATCGAGGAGCAGCGGAGGAAAGCCCAGCACCCGGAGCGCCGTGGCCGCGAAGATCGCGGCTTCGAGGCAATGCGCCGTGCGCTCGCGCAGCACGCGGCGCGGCGACCACGCCGTGCTCCCGAGGTGGTACGGCATGGCGTCGAGCAGGCCCTGGACGCCGCTCGGAGTCTTGACGCCACGGAGAACCCGGAGCTCGCGCGGGGTGAAGCCCCAATCGTTCAATGGGTCACCGGAGGCTCGGCGTGAGCCGGGGGCGGCTCGCCGGGCAGACCGGTAAATTGCTCCCGCAGCCTCATCCAGAGCTCGAGCCGCGACCAGTCGGGCTCGGCGACATAGCGCTGCCGGGCGGGATCGATCCACGGATTGGGGAAGAACACCGTCAGCATCTGCTCGCCGCGCCCGTTCCACAGCCGGACGCCCCATGCGCTCGCGCGGCCGTCGCGGTCGAGGCTGCGGAAGAACGCGGCGCGCGCGCATCGACGC
>JBKPBU010000516.1:0-7359 GCA_046727015.1 Candidatus Methylomirabilota bacterium
GCTGGCGCTCGCGCTGAGCGTGATGGCGGCGCTCGGTGTACCGGCATTGGCGCTCGCCCAGGGAAAATGGGTCGCGCCGGCAGCCGACAGGGACAAGAAGAATCCCCTGCCGGCCGATGCGAGCACGATCGCGCAGGGCAACAAGGTGGCGGAGGTCAACTGCGTGTCCTGCCACGGCGCCCGGGGCAAGGGCGACGGGGCGGCTGCGATGGCGCTCAATCCGAAACCGGCAAACTGGACGTCAGCGGCCGTCCAGAGCGAGTCCGACGGGGAAATCTTCTGGAAGATCAGCACCGGTCGGGGCGCCATGCCCGCCTGGAATTTCCTGCCGGAGAACGACCGCTGGGCGCTCGTTCGATACATCCGCTCGCTCGGGGGTAAATAGCACTCTCCGCCGGGCGCTGGGAAGTTTGTCCCGCACGTCGCGCCGCATCGGCAGTAGAATCTGGCCGGGTTTTGCCCATGAGCGACGAGCAGCTATTTCCCGATTCGGACGCGAAGGTTTTGCCGCACATCTTGAGCGAGGTCCGCCAGAGCCTTCACGCGCTGGCTGATCGCCTTCATCGACTGGAGGCGATCATCGGCCCGTCGCCCTCCCCGCCTCCCATCCCGACCGCCGAGAGCTCACACGTCGAGAAGACCGAGAAGCGCGATCCACTCTCGGTCGGGCAGGAGATTCTCGCTATCCCGTCCGCCGGGCTCGAGCCCGCCCAGGTGTTCTCCCTCGCCATGGATCGGGTCGCGCGATTGCTGTCCGCCGATCGGGCGATGCTCTTCGTCTGGGAGCCCGAGAGCTCTCGACTCGTGGCCCGCGCCGGGCGGGGATTCCGGCGCGACGATCTCGAGACCATCTCGATCAAGGCGGGGGACGGTATTGTCGGCCAGGCTTTCCACGATGAGCGGATTCTTCGCTCCTTGAGCGGAGCGGTCAGCGTCGCCGATGACCCGTTCCTCGCGCTCTTTCCCGTGCGAGACGCCGTGGCTGTGCCGATCCGTGCGGCCGGGCAGGCAGCCGGGGTTCTCTACGCGGGGCGCCGCGCGCCGCGCCCGGTCTTCTCCGAGCAGGAAGTGGTGCTTCTGCTCGTCGTCGCCGACCGCGTCGGCACGGCCCTGGCTCACCGGCAGTTCGTCGAGACCACGGGCGGCCACATCGGCCGGCTCCGCGAGCTCGAAGTGTTCCTCGGCCACGTGCTCGTCGGCCAGGAGAAGGAGGACATGCTCTCCCGGGCTTGTGAGGTCGCGTGCCGGCTCGCGGGCGTGCGCGTGGCCGCGCTGGCCGTGCCGGCCGGGTCGGAAGGCCTGACGCTTGCCGCGTCCGCGGGGCTGCTGGCCGGCGCGATTACCACCTGGCGTGCCGACATCGGCCACGGGCTGACCGGCGAGATGTTCGCCACTCATCGCCCCGTGCTGTGCCGCGACATCCAGAGCCGGGACGGGTGCGAGGACGACACCCTCCGCGAGGCCGGCATGCGCGCTTGTCTCGTGGTACCCGTCCGGCTGAGGCACGAGATCGTGGGCGCTCTCTACCTCGCAGATCCCGAGGCCCGCGAGTTCAGGCCGGACGAAGTGGCCGCGGTGCAGGTGCTGGCCTCGCTGCTCGCGCTGGGGATGGAGAACAATCGGCTCTACGGCGAGGCGAGGACCGCCCTCGAGGGGATGGCGTCGGCGCAGGACCACCTCGTTCAGACGGAAAAGGCCCGCGCCGTCAGCGCCATGGCCGGGGGCATCGCCAACGAGTTCAACAACCTCCTCGCCATCGTGTTGGGCAAGACCCAGCTCATGCTCCCTCGCGCTCCCGAGGGGCCCATGCGCGAAGGGCTGGCCGCGGTCGAAGAGGCGGCGTGGCGGGCGGCGGACGTCGTGCGCAGGCTCCAGGGTTTCGCGGCGACGAGCATGGAGAAGGGCGCGGGTCCGGTGGACTTGGTCTCGGTGGTGCGGGACGCGCTCACGTTGACGCGCGCGCTCTGGAAGGACGAAGCAGAAGCCCGCGGGACCCCGATCGAGGTGGTGACCGTTCTCGACAAGGTTCCCCACGTGGACGGCCAGGCGTCCGCCCTCCGCGAGGCTGTGATGAACCTCATCCTGAACGCCCTGGACGCCATGCCCCGCGGCGGACGTCTGGGACTGACCACGCGACGGGCGGATGGCGGGGCGGAGCTCGACGTCTCGGATTCTGGAGAGGGAATGCCCGAAGACGTGCGGCGGCGGATCTTCGACCCCTTCTTCACCACGCGCGCTCCGCAGCGGACCGGGCTCGGGCTGTCCGTGGTCCACGGGGTCGTGAATCGCCACCATGGCAGCGTGCGGGTGCGGAGCGAGCACGGCGGGGGCACCACGGTCACGCTCTGGCTCCCGGCGGGGCACGCCCGGGAGGTGGAATCCCGTCCGGCCGCGGGGGCAGCAGTGAACGAGCCGAGCCACCCTGAGCCCAGCAACCTCGTCCGCTCCGTCGGTGTCTCTCCCGGCGACGGCGGCGCGGACCACGCGGCCGGAAGCGCGGCCGTTTCCATCCTCGTGATCGAGGATGAGGAGCAGATCCGCACCATGCTGGTGGACGCCCTCGCCGGAGCCGGCCACAACGTCGAGTCGGCGACCGATGGGCTCACGGGCCTGGCGCGTTTCCAGGGCGGACATTTCGACGTGGTGCTGACCGATCTCTCGCTGCCCGAGTGCTCGGGGCTGGACGTGGCCCGCTCGGTCAAGCGCACGCACCCGGAAACGCCGGTGGTACTCATCACCGGGTGGGGACATCTCCTCAACCCCGAGCGTCTGCGCGAGAGTGGGATAGACCTCATGCTGGTCAAGCCGTTCCGCCTCGAGCGCCTCCTGTCCGTCCTCGGCGACGCCCTCCGGCTGCGCCCCTCCGCTTAGCCCGCCGCGACGTGAGGCGGCTGGCCGCCATCGATCTCGGCACCAACACGGTCCGCCTGCTCGTGGTAGAGGCCTCCGGGCCCGAATGGCGCGCGCTCCACGAGGAGCAGAGCGTGACGCGGCTGGGGCAGGGGCAGGCGGCGACCGGCCTCCTGCAGCAGGCGGCGATGAAGCGGACCGTGGATGTCGTCGCCGCCTTCGTCCGCCGGGCGGAAGGCCTGGGCGTCGGCGACGTCCGCATTGTCGCGACCAGCGCCGTCCGCGAGGCCGGCAACGGCCCCGAGTTTCTGGCGATGGTCGGCGCGTCGAGTGACCGGCAGGTGCGCGTGATCTCGGGGGAGGAAGAGGCGAGGCTGACTCTCCTCGGAGTGACCGAAGGGCTGCCCGATCTGAGGGGTCATTTCCTTCTCTTCGATATCGGGGGCGGCAGCACCGAGCTCGTGCTCGCCCGCGCGGGGCGCCCCGCCGCGACCGTGAGCCTGAGACTCGGCGTGGTCGAGCTTGCCGAGCGCTTCATGGGCGCGGGCTCCGTGGATGCCGCGCGCTACCACGCGATGGCCTCCGAGGTGGCGACGCGCCTCGCCGCCGGCCTCACGGACCCTGTCCTCCGGCACGGCGCGTCCACGCTCGTGGGCAGCGCGGGCACGGTGACGACGTTGGCGGCCCTCGATCTCGGCCTCGAAGCCTATGACCCGCACCGAGTGCACGGCCACCACCTCACGCGCGCCGCCGTCGAGGGGCTGCGCGGACGGCTGGCGGCCCTCACCCTGGCTGAGCGCTCTGCCCTGCCGTGCCTCGAGCCCGGCCGCGCGGATCTGATCGTCCCGGGCTCGGCGATCTGCCTCGCCGTCCTGGACAGGCTCGGGTTCGATGGCCTCGTGGTCAGCGACCGGGGTCTCCGGGAGGGCATCCTGTGTGAGATACTAGCGACGGGCTGACACAGGACATGGCGAATCGATCGGGGCAGTTCAGGGTCAGGAATCCGGCGAACGCGCCCGCGAACTGGGGTCCCCGCTCCGCCAAGTGGGCGTGGCTCGAGATGGTGTTGCCGCTCTTCGCCACGACCCTTCTCGTCGTCTTCCACAAGCCCGAGTACATTCCCCGCATCTTCATCGAAAGCGCGACGTCGCCGGTGACGTGGGTCGCCTGGGCGCTCCTGGGCGCCCTGGGCGGGGTGACGGCATTCTCGGGCCTCCTCGTGGCTTTTTTTCTGCTCTACTCGCCGATCTACCTGGTCGGCAAGGCGCCCATGATCATGGGCAAGGGAGCCTGGACCGACCGTCGCGAGGTCCGCTTCTACGGACTGTGCCTCGTCGTGCTCTGCGTGCTTCTGGGCCTCGTCGTGTGGGACTGGCGCTGGTTCGTGTCCGCCTTCCTGCTCGTGACGGGCTTCGCGCCGATGTTCTGGCGGGCGCTGGTCTGACCGGCCGGAGTTGACAGGCCGCGGCGCGCTGACTATTCTTGGCAGAACGGACATGGATGACATAGCGGTCCTGGTGCTCAACTACACGTACGAGCCGTTGCATTTCACCAATGCCAGGCGTGCGGTGACCCTCCTGCTCGCGGGCAAGGCCGAGAGCGTCGAGTCGTCGCCACGCGTGATCCGATCGCCCTCGCGGGTCTTCCCGCTGCCGTCGGTGATCCGGCTCGCCTCCTACATCCGCAAGCCCTTCCTCGAGCGGGTCGCGTTCAACAAGAAGAACATCCTCCGCCGCGACGGTTATACCTGCCAGTACTGCAGCCGCCGCGGCGAGAAGCTGACGGTGGACCACGTCATGCCGCGCTCGCGGGGCGGGCAGACCACGTGGACCAACGTGGTCGCCGCCTGCCTTCGCTGCAACCTCTTCAAGGGAAACCGGACGGTGGAGGAGGCACGCCTGCGGCTCATCCGCGAGCCGGTGCACCCGCAGTTCCTGTTCTCGGTGCACCTCATGCGCCATCCCCACGCCACGAGCTTCCTCGACTCGTGGCGGAAGTATCTCGTCGCGGTTCCGTCGTCCCCCTGACCGCGTTGTTCCGGCTGTCTTCGGAGTTCGAGCCCGCGGGGGATCAACCGCGCGCGATCGAGCGACTGAGCGAGCTGCTCGCCGACGGACGCCCGCACAGCGTCCTTCTCGGCATCACGGGCAGCGGCAAGACCTTCACCCTCGCCAACGTCATCGCGCGGCTGGGCCGGCCCGCCCTCGTCATCTCTCCCAACAAGACACTCGCGGCGCAGCTCTACGGCGAGTTCAAGTCGTTCTTTCCCGCGGGGGCCGTGGAGTACTTCGTCTCCTACTACGACTACTACCAGCCGGAAGCCTACATCCCGCAATCCGACACCTACATCGAGAAGGACGCCCTGGTCAACGACGAGATCGACCGTATGCGGCACTCCGCGACCACTTCGCTCTTCGAGCGGCGGGACGTGGTGGTGGTGGCGTCGGTCTCGTGCATCTACGGCATCGGCGCCCCCGAGACCTATCAGGGCATGCACGTCCCGCTCGAGGCCGGCCAGACGATCGAGCGCGACGCCCTCATCCGCAGCCTGGTCGCCATCCAGTACGAGCGCAACGACGTCGATTTCCGACGCGGGACGTTCCGCGTCCGAGGCGACGTGGTGGAGATCTTTCCCGCCGCCGCCGAGGCGGAGGCTCTTCGGGTGGAGCTGTGGGGCGACACGGTGGAGAAGCTGTCCATTCTCGACCCGCTGCGTGGAGTCACGACGGGCTCGATATCCGCCGCGCGGATCTACCCGGCGAGCCACTACGTCACGCCCGCCGACCAGCTCGAGCGCGCGGTGGCGGGCATCATGGAAGAGCTGGGCGAGCGGCTGCGCTTCCTCAAGGGGCGCCACCGGCTGCTGGAGGCCCAGCGACTCGAGCAGCGGACGCTCTTCGACATGGAGATGCTGCGCGAGATCGGCTACTGCCACGGCATCGAGAACTACTCGCGTCACCTGTCGGGGCGCAAGCCGGGGCAGAATCCCCCGACCCTCATGGACTATCTTCCCAAGGATGCCGTGGTGATCATCGACGAATCCCACGTGACGGTGCCCCAGATACGCGGCATGTACCCGGGCGACCGCTCCCGCAAGGAGGCCCTCGTCGAGTATGGCTTCCGGCTCCCCTCGGCATTCGACAACCGGCCGCTCAACTTCGATGAATTTGCCGCCATGGTGCCGCAGACGCTCTACGTGTCGGCGACGCCGGGACCGTACGAGCTCGAACGGGCGGGCGGGCGCCGGCGTGGGCCCGGCACGCCGTGGGAGGGCGGGTCGGTGGCCGAGCAGATCATCCGCCCCACCGGGCTCATGGACCCCAGGATCACGGTGCGCCCGGCGGGCGTCCAGGTCGACGATCTCATGGCGGAGGTGCGCGCCCGCGCGGAGAGCGGCGAGCGGGTGCTCATCACGACGCTGACGAAACGCATGGCCGAGGACCTGACGGAGTACTACCAGCAGAACGGCCTTCGGGTGCGCTACCTGCACTCGGACATCGACACCCTGGACCGCGTGGCCGTGATCCGCGAGCTCAGAATGGGCAAGTACGACGCCCTCATCGGCATCAATCTCCTCCGTGAGGGACTCGATCTGCCCGAGGTTTCGCTCGTGGCCATACTCGATGCCGACAAGGAGGGCTATCTGCGCTCGGCGACATCGCTGATCCAGACGGCGGGCAGGGCGGCCCGACACGTCAACGGCGAGGTGATCATGTACGCGGACACCGTGACGGGCTCGATGCGGGAGGCGATCGCCGAGACCGAGAGGCGCCGGGTGGTGCAGGAGGCGTACAATCGGGAACACGGCATCACGCCGGAGTCCGTCAAGCGCGGAATGAAAGATCTCCTCGACAGCGTGCCCGAGCGGGACTACTACACGGTCGAGGTGCCCAAGGAGACCCTACCGGCGTGGGAGAGCCCGGAGGCTCTCAAGCGTCATATCGCCGAACTGGAGGGAGCCATGAAGGAGGCGGCGCGGCGGCTGGACTTCGAGCGCGCCGCGGAGCTGCGTGACCGCATCAAGGCGCTCCGGAAGGTCGAGCTGGGCGTGCGCTGAAGGGCGCACCATCGCCATGCTGGTCAAGTGGACCCTGGTCTTCTTCGTGGCCCTGTCGCTGGGTTTCGTGGTGCTGTCGAAGCTCATTTCGTTCTTGAACCCCCCGCGACCGGGACGCCCGCGCGCACCCGTGCTGCGCCGGATCGACCGCATGCTGCGGTGGAGCGTATTCATTCCCGCGGCGGTCGGGCTCATCGTCCTCGTGGTGACGCTGTGGCTGGCCGCGTAGCGGCGGTCGATCTCGCGGCCAAGCTCGCCCAGCTGCCCGACCGGCCGGGCGTCTACCTGTACAAGGACGGCAAAGGGCAGATCGTCTACGTGGGCAAGGCGGCCTCGCTCCGGGGCCGCGTGCGCTCGTACTTTCAAGAGTCGCGGGTGTCCGATGCGAAGACGGACGCGCTCGTCGGGCAGATCCGCGACCTCGAGTTCATCGTCACCGGCAACGAGCTCGA
>JBKPBU010000517.1:0-1094 GCA_046727015.1 Candidatus Methylomirabilota bacterium
GACAAGTACTACATGACCTTCTACGACCGCTACACCAACTTTCCCCAGAAGTCGCACGGGGTGTGGTGGCTGACGCAGTTCCGGCGCTGGGGCATGGTCAAGGAAGCGCCGGACTACAAGGGCATCGTGGACCGCGTCCACCGCGTCGACATCTACCGCGAGGTCGCCAAGGAGATGGGCATCGAGGCGCCGCGCGAGGACATGAAGAAGGAGACGCTTTTCGACGGCGTCACCTTCGATCCCGCGAAGCCCGAGGAATACGCCAGGAGCTTCCCCATCAAGAGCATGGGGTAGGAGGAGACCATGACTCGCAGCTTCATGGCCCGCTTCATCCTGCCCTTCCTCGGGCTGGCGTCCGTGCTGGTGCTCTGGACCGTGGTGAGCCAGACGCTCGCCGCCGATTTGCCGTCGCCGTGGAAGACGTGGAACGAGTCGAAGCGCTACATCTTCGAGCCCTTCTTCAAGGACGGCGAGATGAACCAGGGCATCGGCCGGCTCGCCTTCTACTCGCTCGTGCGCGTGGCCAAGGGCTATCTCCTCGCGCTCGCGATCGGCACGCCCATCGGCTTCTTCCTCGGGCTCTCGCGCGGCTTCCACTCGGCCTTCGACCCCATCATCCAGTTCCTCCGGCCCATCTCGCCGCTGGCGTGGCTGCCGCTGGGCCTCGTCGTGTTCCAGAAGTCGGAGCCCGCGGCGATCTTCACCATCGCGCTCTGCGCCATGTGGCCGACCGTCATCAACACGGCGGTCGGCGTGCGCGGCATCAGCCAGGACTATCTGAACGTCGGCCGCGTGCTCAAGCTCTCACGGTTCAAGATGATGACCAAGATCATCATTCCCGCCTCGCTACCCTACGTGTTCACCGGCTACCGGCTGTCACTCGGCCTCGCCTGGCTCGTCATCGTCGCAGCGGAAATGCTGACCGGGACGCCCGGGGTGGGCGGCTTCCTCTGGCAGGAGTACAACAGCCTCGTCTACTCGCACATCATCCTCTCCGTCATCACCATCGGCGCCATCGGCTTCGTGCTCGACCGCCTGATGGGGCTGGTCGAGGCCAGATTCAAGTCTGCCTAATGGCCTATCTGGAGGTCCGC
>JBKPBU010000518.1:0-9505 GCA_046727015.1 Candidatus Methylomirabilota bacterium
GTGCGAAGGGTGAGAATGCGACTCCACCTCTCGGCCGCCTCTACATAGTCCGCGCGCAACCAGGAGAACCAGCCGATCTTCCACGCCCCGCGTAGCCCCTCGTCGGTGTCCGGGTAGCTCTGGGCCAGCTTGAGATAGACGGGCTCGGCAGACTTCGGATCCGGTCCCGCCTCCAGGATGCGGGCCTTGAGCAACAGCGCGTCGTCGGCTTCCGGCGCCTTGGGATAGTCGGCGACGAGCCGGTCCGCCGCGGCGAGCGCGCCGTCGCGATTCTTCTTCTGCTGGATCCTTGCGGACTCGAGGAGCCACGGCGCGCGCTTGTCGCCGGACGCAAGCACGAGCGCGCGGCTCACGGCGGCGAGCGCCAGGTCGTCGCGCCCCGAGCGGCGCGCGCCATCCGACACTACGCGGAGCGCCTTCAGGGCCAGGTCCGCGGGCGGTCCCTCGGCAAGGACCGCCTCCGCCTCGGCGCGCGCCTGGTCGGCGACCCCGGCGGCCGCCAGCCGCTCCGCGCGCTCGAGGCGCAGGGTCTGCGTGAGGGGGGCGATCGGGATGCCACGCGCCTCGAGGGCGCGGAGCTCGCGTGCCGCCGCATCGGCCTGCGGCGTGCCGGGGGTGGTGAGCCAGAGATCACGGAAGGTCGCCGCCGCCTCGCCGGCGCGCCCGGACGCCGCGAGAGACTGGCCCATGCGGAGCCGCGCGCGCGGCGCCTGGAGGTGATCGGGGAACCGGTCGAGGAAGCGACGCCAGAGTCCGGCCGCGCCCGCGTCGTCGCCGGCCCGCGACGCCTGTTCCGCGGCAAGGAGCAGCGCGGGCGGCACCGCGCGGCTATCGGGCGCGGTATCGATCGCCTGCTGCGCCGCGGCGCGCGCCCCGGCGACGTCGCCAAGACGCGCGAGGGACTCGGCCTGGTGGAGCAGCGCGTACTCCGCAATGGGGGCAGCGGTGCGGCTGATCTCGGCGAGCTCGCGCGCGGCCTGCGCCCAGTCTTGAGCGCGGTACGCGCTGAGCGCGGCGGCAAAGCGATCGCGCACCTCGGGCGACAGGCGCGCGGGCGCGGGACCGGCCGCCCGCGCCGATACGCTGGACAGCAGGAGCAGCATGGCCCCGACGGCCGCGAAAGCGGACCGCATGCTGTGAGTCTACCGCAGGGCGGTGTCCCGGGCGATCTTCCGGGTGTAGAGGATGCGCTGGAGCGCGGTGACGTTGGTCAGCACTGCGAGCAGCGCCATGACGGGCGTGAGCAGGTTGAACGTGGCGCCCGCGATGAGAGCGATGAGCCGCTCGGGACGCTCCATCACGCCGATCTCGCATCTCACGGCGATCGATTGGGCGCGCGCTTTCGTGTAGCTGACCATGACCGTGCCGGCGAGGGTGGCCATGGTCAGGACCGCCCCCAGCGTGTCGCTCCTCTGCTCGTAGTAGACGAGGATCCCGAGCAGCACGGCGAGGTCTGAGTAGCGGTCCACCACGGAGTCGAGGAACGCGCCGTAGTCGCTGTCCGATCCCGCGAGGCGCGCCACCGCGCCGTCGAAGAAATCGAAGAGCCCCGCCACCGCGAGGAGGGCCGCCCCCCAGCGCAGGCGCCCCACGGAAAAGACGTAGGCGGCGGCGATGCTGACGCCCAAGCCGAGGACGGTGAGATGATTCGGGCGGACCCGCGCGCGAAAGAGAAGGCGCGCCACCGGGTCGAAGAAGCGGTGCAGCGGAGCCTTGTAGAGCCCGAGCATCTAGAGCGGCTTCATGAGCGCGTCTTCCAGCGCGGCGCGCACGCGGGCCATCTCGTCGGGATCCTCGATGCGGTGGCCGTGACGGTCCGCGACGTAGAAGGTATCGAAGGCATGGTCGATGTCCGTGGCGATGCGCGCGCTCGCGATCGACAGGTCGAACCCCGCCAGCGTCCTCGTGATGAGATAGAGAAGGCCCACGCGGTCGGGGCACTTGACCTCCACCACCGTGTGCGTGTCCGAGAGGTGGTTGTCCACGGACACTTTGGCCGGGCCCGGGACCGCGTCATCGCCGGAGCGGCCGCCGCGCCGCGCGGCCAGGAGTTCGTCCACCTTCTGCTCACCCAGCAGCACGCGGCGCAGCGCCTGGAGCGTCCGGCGCCAGCGCGCCTCTTCGGTCACCGCCTCGCCGAAGGGGTCGTTGACCTGGAAGGTGTCGATGGCGATGCCATCGGCGCGAGTGTGGATCTGGGCGGAGAGGATGTTGATGCCGTGGGCGGCCAGGCTGCCCGCGATGAGGGAGAAGAGCCCCGGCACGTCTCGCGTGACGATGACGAGGTCCGAGGAGCCCAGGTCCCGGTGGTGGAACAGCTCCGTCGCCACCGGCTCTTCCTCGAGGCGCTCGATCAGCCTCATGTGCTCCGCGATCCTCGCCGCCGGGGTCGTCGAGAGGTACCGTTCGGAGATCATGCCGAGATGCCCCGGTAGCGAGCGCTTGAGGCCGGCGTCCCGGAGCTCGGTCCGCACGCGGTCTGCCACGTCCTCGCGGGTGAGCCGCTCGGGCCGTCCGCCCGTCAAGCGCTGGAGCGCGCCGCAATAGAGCTCCCAGAGGATGTGCGCCTGCCACCCTGTCATGACGCCGGGGCCGACGGCCCGCATGTCGGCGAAGGTCAGGAGGTAGAGCTTGCGGAGGCGTTCAGCGGTGCCGCAGAGCGCGGCCAGCGCCTCGACGGTCTTGGGATCGTTGACGTCGCGCCGCTGGGCGATGTGCGAGAGCGCGACGTGCTGGGCCACCAGGAAGACCACGGCGCCCGCGGCTTCTCCCTCGAGCCCGATGCGCGCCGTCAGCTCCTCGGCGAGCGGAATGCCCTTGGCGACGTGGCTGTGCCCCTTGCCCTTGCCGATGTCGTGCAGGAGCATGCCCAGCATCAGAAGGTCGGGCCGCTGGACCTCGTTGAGCACCTGGGCAATCCCCTCGGAGGAGGCGGAGGCGCCCGGCGCGAGCGCCTCGAGATTCTCCACGGCGATGAGCGAGTGCTGGTCCGCCGTGAACTTGTGATAGACGTCGTACTGGACGAGGCAGGTCAGCGCGTCCCACTCGGGCAGGTAGCGTCCGAGAAAGCCCACCTCGTGCATCTGGCGGAGTGTCTGGGCCACACGCCCCCAATTGCGGCAGATGTCGAGAAAGAGGTCTCGGACTTCCGCGGAGCGGCGGAAACCGTCGTCAACGAGGTCGAGCGCGTCCTCGACCGCCCGCTCCACGTCCACCCCCAGCTCCAGTCCCAGCCGGTGCGAGTGCCCGAAGACTTTCATCAGCCGCGCGGGCTCGGCGCGGAAATCCCGGCCGTCGGGATGGACGAGGTGAATGCGCTCGTCCATGACGAAGAGCCCGTCGGCCAGCGCCTCCTGACGGAGGCGCCGCTGCACGGTCCCTCGGCGCGAGAGCGTTTCCTGGCAGCGCGCGATCAGGCGGCTCGACACCCGATGGATCACGCGGGCGTGGAGGTAGTAGTCGCGCATGAACTTCTCGACGTGTAGCGAGACGTCGTCGCTCTCGTAGCCGAAGTGCTTGGCGATCTGCGGCTGGATATCGCGCGAGAGCACGTCGTTCTTGTGGCCGGAGAGGAAATGGAGCTCGTTGCGCACCCGCCAGAGAAAGGTCAGGGCCGCGTCCGTCTGGCGTTCCTCGCGCTGCGTGATCAGGCTCTTCTCGAGGAGATCGCGCAGGGTGCGCGCGCCGAACTTGGTTGAGGCCAGCCACATCGCGGTGTGGAGGTCGCGCAGGCCACCCGCCGACTCCTTGACGTTGGGCTCGCCCATGTAGGGCGAGCCGCCGAACTTCCGGTACCGCTGGTCCCGCTCGGTCAGCGCCGTCTCCAGGAACTGGCCGAAGTCCTTGCGGTAGACGTTCTCGGCGAGCACGCGGCGGAAACGCTGGAAGAGCCGCCGGTCGCCGATCACGTAGCGCGCTTCCTGCATGGACGTGCGCGAGGCGAAATCCGTGCGGGCCATGGCGACGCAGTCGGGCAGGCTCCGTACCGAATGACCGATGGTCAACCCCAGGTCCCACAGCGTATAGAGGAGCCCCTGCGTGACACGCTGGACGAAAGGCCCCACCTCGCCGTCGTAGATGACCATGAGATCCAGGTCGGAGAGCGGCCCGAGCTCGCCGCGGCCGTAGCCGCCCAGGGCCACCAGCACGATCGGCCCGGGCGAAACGCCTTCCTTTTTCGCGTCGTCCACGGCGAGCCGGAAGAGGGTCGAGAGGAATCCATCCATGAAGGCTGCGTAGGCCTGCACCGACTGCTGGCCTGAGGCGCCGCCCAAGTGGGCGGCCTTGAGAAAGTCGACGTTCTGGGCGAGGTGCTGGCGGAGGAGCTCGAGCCTCAGCCGGCGCCGGCGCTCCGCACTTTCGGCGGCCGTGCCTTCGAAGCCTCGCTCCGCCTGCGCCTCCACGCGCCGGAGTTGGCGGAACAAGTCCGCAGACATGTCAAGACCCTACATGGCAGGGTCCGGTATGTCAAACATGGCGCGGACTTGGACGGCGGGATAGAATGCTCTCCCATGAGAAAAATATGGCGCGAGGCGCTGTCCGGGGTGATTCCCTATGAGGCAGGCAAGCCGCTGGAAGCGCTCGAGAAGGAGCTGGGGCTGCCCGCCATTCTGAGGCTCTCGTCGAACGAGAGCCCGCTGGGTCCGTCACCAAAGGTCATCGAAGCGCTGCGACGAGAAGCGCCGCGCGCCCATCTTTACCCCGACGGCGGCTCGACGGCGCTCCGCGAGGCCCTCGGGCGGCGGCTGGGTATTTCTTCCGACTGGATCATGGCCGGCAACGGCGGCGACGAGATCCTCGGGCTCATCGCGCGCGCGGCCTTCGAGCCAGGCGACGAGATCCTGATGCCGCACCCCGCCTTCGAGCCCTACGACATCGAGACCAGGCTCTCCGGCGCCACGCCGGTGCGCAGCCCGCTCCAGGGCTACGATACGGATCTCGGCGACCTGCTGGCGCGCGTGACCGCCCGCACCAAGGCCGTCTTCCTCTGCACGCCCCACAACCCGGCGACGACCATCATCAGGCGCGGACCTCTCGAGCGCTTCCTCGACGCGCTGGGTGATGACCCGCCGCTCGTGGTCCTCGACGAGGCATATCGGGATTTCTGCGACGACCCGGAGACCGCCGACGGCGCTCTCCTCGCGAGGCGGCACCCGCGACTGATCGCGCTCCGCACGTTCTCGAAGATCGCGGGGCTGGCCGGGCTGCGGCTGGGCTACGCGCTGGCGCAGCCGGAGGTCATCGACTGGTTGGGCCGCGTGCGCGCGCCCTTCAACGTCAACCGCTTCGCCCAGGTCGCGGGGGTGGCGGCGCTCGAGGATCCCGAGCATCTCGAGCGGACGCGCGCGCTCATCCTGACCGAGCGCCCGCGGCTCCTCGATGAGGTCGCGCGGCGCGGCGCGCCCGCGCCCCCTTCGCAGGCGAACTTCATCCTCCCGCGCGTCGGGGAGCAAGCGGACGCGCTCAGAGCGGCACTGTTCAAGGCGGGGATCCTGGTGCGGGAGGGCGCGGCGGTCGGCTTCCCCGGCCATCTCCGGATCTCCGTCGGCACCCGCGAGCACAACAATCGCCTGCTCGAGGTCTGGGACCGAACGACTTCCGCGCGCTAGCGGGCGGCTCAGCCGCGATCGGTGGACTCGAGCGCGCGGATGCGACGGGAGAGCGTGACGAGGAGCCGCTGGGTCAGCTCGGGCACCTCGCGCAGCAGCTCCTGGAAGTTCTTCCTGTCTATCACCAGCACGCGGAGCTCCGTCGCCGCCCGCACCGTCACGGATCGCGGGCCCCCGTCGAGGAGGCTCATCTCGCCGAAGAAATCGCCGGGCCTGAGGAAGTGCCGCTTCTTGCCCGGCTTCTCCACCACCGCCGAGCCGTCGAGGATGACGAAGAACTCGTCGCCGGGTTGCCCTGCCCGCGTGAGCGACGTGCCCGTGGGCACCTCGACCACGCGTGAAATGTCGGAGAGCGAGCGCAGCTGCTTCTGCGTGCAGTCGGCGAGCAGCGGGACCTCTTCGAGGTGACGCATCTTCTCGTCGTGGCTGACGCGATTTCCGGAGGGCTCTGCCCGACGTAACGCTTCCTTGAGGTCTCCCGGGATGGAGCCGTCGAGGATCCGACCGATCAATTCCATGCGGTCTCCTTCCACACTACGCGCGGCACTATCGACGCGCTGGCGGCCTCGCACCACGCGCCGGCGGCTTCTCGTCGGCCGACCTGGCCTGTCTGTCCCGCTCCCGCTCGGCGTTGAGCGCGCGAATCTCCCGCTCGAGCTTGCCGATGCGCTCCTGGGCGAGGGCGGCCTGCAGCCGCAGGTCCTCGGCTTCCCTGTAGACGCGCGTCAGCTCTTTCTGGAGCCTGGCGGCATCGCGGCGCGCGGTGGACCATTTGACCCAGAGCACCGCCGTCAGCACCACCAGGACGAGGCAGGCGGCGATGAGGGCCCAGGGGCGCCGCCGCCGGCGCTCGTCCATCAGTGCGCCGGCATCCTGCTCCGCCTCTGGGGAGCGATCCCTGCCCATGTCGCTTCGAGACTAGCACCACGGGGTCGGGCGCGGCCAGAATTTGCTAGAGTGCGGCCGTGATTCCCGGCGTGCGTGTCGGCCACGTCACCGATCTCCAGTCGCTTACCGGCTGTACGGTCATCCTGCCGGAAAGGCCGGCGGTGGGCGCGCTCGAGATCGCCGGCTGGGCGGTGGGCGTTCACGGCATCGAATTCCTCGACCCGCGCCACGTGGCACCGACGCTCGACGGCATCGTGCTCGCGGGAGGGAGCGCCTTCGGCCTCGAGGCCGTCTGGGGCGCCATGCAGTATCTCGAGGAGCACGGCCGCGGACTCTCCGTCGCCCGCAGCGTGGTGCCGCACGTGGCGGGGGCCATCATCTTCGATCTGAACGTGGGCGACCACCGCGTCCGGCCCGATCGCGCCATGGGCTACGCAGCGTGCGTGGCGGCCCGGACGGGACCGGTAGAGGAAGGCAACGTGGGCGCGGGAACGGGCGCGACCGTGGGCAAGCTCTTCGGTATCGAGCGCGCCATGCGCGGCGGCCTCGGCGTGTCGCGGGTGGAGCGGGACGGCATCGTGACGGCCGCGCTCATGGTCGTCAACGCCATCGGCGACGTGCGCGACCCCGTCACGGGCCGTCTCTTGGCCGGAGCACGCGACGCGGCCGATGGCAGGCAATTGGTGAACTCCGCCGCCGCCCTCGAGGCCGGCGTGCCGTCGCGATTCCGCCCCGTCAACACGACCATCGGCGTCGTCGCCACCACTGCCGTCTTGGGCAAGGCAGAGGCCGCGCGCGTGGCGCGGCTGGGTCTCGAGGGCTTCGAGCGTGCGCTCTCTCCACCACACCTGCCGATGGACGGCGACGCGCTCTTCTGCCTGTCCGTGGGGGACGCCCGGGCCGATCTCGCCTCCCTCGGCGAGGCAGCAGCCGAGGCCGTCGCGGCCGCCATCGCGCGCGCCGTGCTCTGCGCCACATCCCTGCCGGGACTCCCGGCGGCCCGCGACCTCTTCGACCCGAATTCCTGAAGGGCCCGCGCGGGCGACGGGGTAGAATCCGGGACTGGGGGTCGCTATCAGTCCACTCGGCGCCACCGTCCTCCGGATCACGCTGGGCATCGTGTACATCGCCCATGCCTACTACGTGTACGACGTGCTCACCGCCGATGCGCTCGCCGCTATGATCAACAAGCGGCTCGGCATACCCGTCGGCGACTTCGCCACCACCTATGTGCTCTTCGTCCACGTCGTCGGCGGCGCCATGATGATCCTGGGAGTCTTCACGCGGTGGGCGGCCATGGCGAATCTGCCGGTCATGGTCGGGACCGTGCTGTTGTTCCATTTCCAGGAGGGCTTCTTCCTGCACGGGGTGATCGTCGACGCCGCGCGGGGCAAGGCAGAGGTAGCGGGCTTCGAGTACCCGCTGGTCTTGCTGGCAGCAACCCTCGCTCAGTGCTTTCTGGGTACGGGGAGTCTCGGCCTCACCAAAGACTAGCGCCAGGGCGCCGATAAGGGCCCATTGGCGACCCAGACGTAGTTACATGTTGGGGCGCCCTCGGCCGCACGCTCGTGGCTGTTCGAGCTGAGGGGCGCAGCCACGAGGCGAGGGCTGAGACAGTTATGCGGTTCGTCTGCGGATCTACTCAGCCCTCGTCTCGCGGCCAACAGCCGCCGCTCAACTCGAACGGCGGGGCGCCGCCTCGCCACTGGACCCTTCTCGGCGCCCTGGCTCCGTTGGACGTTGCCAGCGGCTCACGGAAGCGGGAGAGGCTTAAGACTTCAGCGAGTTTCCTCGTGCCAGAGGCCGAGGGCGCGTATGGCCGGCTCGTCGTTGAAGTGGAAGAGACAGGCCGGAGCCGATGACGACGGATTCCTGTGCTGGACCCAGTGCCATGGTGGCACGGCCACGCAGTCCCCCTTCTCCCAGGTGAAGGTTTCGTCGCCGATCCTGCTCTCGCCGCGGCCTTCGATCACGTGGACGACTCCGCTGGCGGTCCGGCGCTCGGCGGGCGTGCTCTCGCCCGGCCGGAGCCACTGAGCCTCGCAGCCGATCGTGCGAAGTGGGAAGTCGCCGGTCCGGGGATTGACGTAGCGGAGGACGACGGGCCGGCCGGGCGGCGCCTCCGCCGCCATCGCCTCGAGCGCTCTCCGCGCCGTGCTCCACGGCCAGCGCACCTGCGGGTAGCCTGTCTCCTCGTAGCGCGAGGCGCGCGGCACCATGCCGGCCGCCGTGAGCTCGTCCTGGGAGGAATCGGTAGACGTCGAGGGGGCGGCCGCCGGACGCATTTTCGATGCCCAGGCCGCCTCGAAGCTCCGCACGAGAGGAATATCGAGCCCGTCGAGCCATATCACGGGCTCTGTCCCCTCGTGCCCGTGGTCGTGCCAGCGCATCGGCGGCGTGATGATGAGGTCGCCCGGTTCCATCGCGCACCTGACGCCGTCCACCGTCGTGAACGCGCCTCGTCCCTCGACGATCATTCTCAATGCGGCAGGCGTGTGGTGGTGGCTCGGCGCCGTCTCGCCGGGCAGGATGATCTGCATCCCCGCGAAAAGCGTGGCCGTCGCCGCGTAGGCGCCGCCGAGGCCCGGGTTGCGCAGCACGAGCACCCGCCGCTCGGCCTGTTCCATGGGCACGAGGCGCGCCGCCTCCAGCAGCGGCCCGCGCATCTCGGCCCAGCGCCAGCGGTGGGGCACGGCCTGTGAGACGCGCTCATGAGGCAGCAGCGCGTGCAAAGCCGTCCACAGCGGCGCCAGGGAGAGCCGGTCCAGCCCCGCGGAGTACTCGGCGGGCAGGTTCGGATCGCGTGTCGTCATCACGGCAGGATTCACGGTGACCTCCTCTTCAACCCCTCGATTGTCACCCGGCTAACGTCGAAAGGTGCCCAGCATACGGGCGCCCTTCACGACCGTCAAGGATGTCACTCGCGGCCTACCGGGCGCGGCGGGGCGACCCGATCGAGCCATGTCGTCACGGTCGAGACGAAGCTTGCCGGGTCGTCGAGCACCAGG
>JBKPBU010000519.1:0-1660 GCA_046727015.1 Candidatus Methylomirabilota bacterium
GCCGTCACCGAAGAACGAAAGGACGACGCGGTCCGTGCCCCGGAGCTTGGTGGCAAGGGCGGCGCCGGCGCCGATGGGCACGCCGGCAGCCACGATGCCATTGGCGCCCAGCATGTTGAGGTCGAGCGCGGCGATGTGCATGGAGCCACCGAGGCCCCGGCAGTAGCCGTCCTCGCGCCCCATCCGCTCGGCCATCATGAAGTCGAGGCGCGCGCCCTTGGCGATGCAGTGGCCGTGGCCGCGATGGTTGCTGATGACGGAATCGTCCTTCGTCAGGTGCGCGCAGGCGCCGGTGGCGACCGCCTCCTGTCCGACGTAGCTGTGGGCGGTGCCCTTGACCTGGCCCGCGTTGAAAAGCTCCACCGTCTTCTCGTCGAAGCGGCGGATGCGGACCATTACCTGGTAGAGCGTCTCGAGCGTCTGGCGGCTCAATGGCATGTCTGGTCTCCAGGAAGCAAGAAGCGAGGAGTCGCTGGCCTAGGTGTCGAGTGAGTCCCGAAGCAATTGAGCCGGGTGCCGCGCGCGCCTTCCGGACAGGTGCTCGATCTGCTGGCGGCAGGAGATGCCCGGAGCGACGACCTCCGTGTCGGCGGGCGCGGCCTGGACGGCAGGGGCGAGGCGCCGGTTGCCCAGCGCCACCGAGATGTCGTAGTGCTCCTTCTCGAAGCCGAAGGAGCCCGCCATGCCGCAACAGCCGGAGTCCACCTCGCTGACCTCGTAGCCCGCCCACGCGAGCGCCGCCACCGTCGGCGCCGTGCCGACCATCGCCTTCTGGTGGCAGTGGCCGTGGAGCAGCGCCCTGCGCGCGCCGGGCCTGAATCGCAGCTCGAGTCCGCGGGCCCGCTCACGCAGCAGGAATTCCTCCAGCAGGAAGCTCGACCGCGCAACCGCCCGTGCTTCGTCCGTTCGGAGGAGCTCCACCCACTCGTCGCGGATCGTGAGGAGGCAGGAGGGCTCGAGGCCGACGACGGGCACGCCGCGCGCGACCCACGGGTGGAGGCGCTCGACGTTCCAGCGAGCGTGCTCCGCGGCTTCGTCGAGCATGCCCTTGGAGATGAGCGGGCGCCCGCAGCACTTGCGGTCCACCAACACCACCGCGTAGCCGGCCCCCTCGAGCAGCTCGACGGCGGCCCGGCCAATCTCGGGCGCGTTGTAGGTGACGAAGGTGTCGTGGAAGAGCACCACGGAGCCGCGCGGTGCGGACGCCGGGGGTCGGCGGCGGTCGAACCAATCCGTGAAAGTCTCGCGCGCGAAGGCGGGGAGCGGGCGCCGCCGATCGATGCCCGCGGCCTTTTCCATGAGCCAGCGGTTGGGCGCCGAGGCGGCGATCCAGTTGGACAGCGGCGCGAGCCTGGATCCCCACCACGAGAGACGTCCGATGTGCCCGAAGAGCCGGTTGCGCAGCGGCAGGCCGTTGGCCTTGTGGTAGTGGTAGAGGAACTCGTACTTCATCTTGGCCATGTCCACGTTGGACGGGCACTCGGCCTTGCATCCCTTGCACTCGAGGCAGAGGTCCATCACCTCGTAGAGGCGCCGGCCGGCGAAGTCGGCGGCCGGCACCTTACCCGAGAGCACGGCGCGGAGCGCGTTGGCCCGCCCGCGCGTCGAGTGCTCCTCGTCCCGCGTCGCCATGTAGGAGGGGCACATGGTCCCTTCGAGC
>JBKPBU010000520.1:0-4290 GCA_046727015.1 Candidatus Methylomirabilota bacterium
ATGTGCGCCTTGACGTCCTCAGCCATTGAAGGCTCCTTGTTCGACCATCTGGGTATGGGTGCGCCCCTCGCGGAACGCCGCGCTTCGCATCACGCGCAGGTGGAACGGGATGGCGGTCCGCACGCCCTCCACGATGAAGGCCTTCAAGGCAGCCTCCATGCGGGCGATCGCGTCCTCGCGCGTCGTGCCCGCGGCCACGAGCTTGGCCAGCAGCGGGTCGTAGTGTACCGAAACCTGGCAGCCTTCGGCGACCCCGCTTTCGACGCGGATGCCGGGGCCATCGGGCAGGGCAAGACGCGTGATCGTGCCCGGCGAGGGCATGAAGTTCCTGGCCGGGTCTTCGGCGTAGATGCGGCACTCGATGGCCGCGCCGCGCTGGACGATCTGGTCCTGGCGCCAGGGCAGGGACTCGCCGGACGCCACCCGCAACTGGGCCTGGACGACGTCGAGCCCCGTCACCTCTTCCGTCACGGGATGCTCGACCTGTAGCCGCGTGTTCATCTCGAGAAAGTAGAATTCCTCGCCCTGGACGATGAACTCCACGGTGCCCGCGTTGACGTAGCCGACCGATCTGGCGCCCGTGACCGCGGCGGCCGTCAGGCGCTCCTTGAGCGCGGGCGACAGGCGCGGGGCCGGGCACTCCTCGACGAGCTTCTGGTGGCGACGCTGGATCGAGCACTCGCGCTCGTGGAGATGGACCACCTGCCCCTGCCCGTCGCCGAAGACCTGGACCTCGATGTGGCGGGGCTCGGTCAGATAGCGCTCCACGAAGAGGGCGGCCGAGCCGAAGGCGGCCTGGGCCCGGCGCTCGGCCGTCGCGTATGCCTGCGGGAGCGCGCCCTCGTCGGCGACCTTGACCATGCCGATGCCGCCGCCGCCCGCGGCGGCCTTCAGCATCACGGGGTAGCCGGTCTCTCCCGCGATCCGTCGGGCCTCGTCGAGCGAGGCGACCGGCCCTGCGCTCCCGGGGACGATGGGCACTCCGGCCCGCCGCATCTCCTTCCGCGCCCCGACCTTGTCACCCATCTGCTGAATGACACGCCACGAGGGGCCGACGAAGACGAGCCCCGCCTCCTCGCATGCTTTGGCGAAGCGCCAGTTCTCCGAGAGGAACCCGTAGCCGGGATGAATGGCCGCGGCGCCGGCCCGGCGCGCGGCCTCGAGCACGCGCTCGACGCTGAGGTAGCTCTCGCGGGCCGGCGCGGGACCGATCAGGACGGCCTGGTCGGCTTCGAGCGCGTGGGGCCACCCGGCGTCGGCCTCGGAGTAGACGGCGATGGTGCGAATGCCCAGCGCTCTGCAGGCGCGGAATATCCTTCGGGCGACCTCCCCGCGGTTGGCGACGAGGACGCTCTCGAGCACGCTCAGGCGGGCTGGGACTGCTCGATCTTGACCAGATCGACGGCGCCGACGCGCCAGCCGCTTTCTCCCTGCTCCCAGCGGGCATTGAGCGTGACGGCGCCTCCCGGTCCGCTCAACCGGTACTTGATGATGCGGTGGCGGCCGAGTTTGGCGAAGGCGGCCACCTGATGCCGCGAGATCCCGACGTCCTTGAGCGCCTGCATGAGAGCCGCGTCGGGCGCCGCCTCGAGAAACCCTCCCAGCCCGATGCCGTCACCGGCGACCAGGGCATTGCCGAAGGCCCGGACCGCGGTCTCGAGATCCTCGGGGACGGCCCACTTCTCGCCCGCACGCTCGAGACGGATGAACTCCCGCGCGTCGTCTGAGATGGGCACGGCGGCATCACCCGCCGCGGACATCACGGGGGGCGATCCCTGACCCGTCACGCCGCCCGCCGCCTCGAGCATCCGGGCGAGCCTGGCCTGCCAGGCGTCCACGCGGCTCTGGACCTCGGCCGAAGCCGACAGGTGCCGGATGATCGTCTCACCCGCTCCGATGTGGCGCCGCTCGTCCTCGATGCAGCGCGAGAGAATCCTGCACGTGGGCGGCTCGTAGATCGGGTTTGCGCTCTCGAGGTGCTTCACGTACACGGCGAGCAGGTGCGGCTTGAGGACGCGGTAGATTCCGGCGAGGCGCTCGACGGTCTCGCCCGGCGCCTCGGGCGTCTCGATCGCGTCCATGAAGGCGGCGAAAGCGTCGTTGGCCGGCTCGGACTGCTGGGCGTGAGCGCGCAGCTCGGGCAGCCGCTTGCCCCAGGCATCGGCGTGCTGGGCGTTGTCCCACACGTGGCGGCCGAGGAGGAGCTTGGCGGAGAGCTCTGGTGTCAGGGCGATCCAGCCGGCCAGGATGCGCGTCATGCGCTCGACGGCGTAGCGGTAGTTGCGGCAGAGGCGGGCGGAGTCGTCCGCCGAGAAGTGCCCTTCGAGGATCTGCATGTGAGTCAGCGCCCCCAGGGGGTCAGTACAGTGGCGATCAGTAGACCTGGGAGCGCTGCGTCGACTTGATGAGACGCTCGATCTCCTCATCGGTGAAGCCCGCGAGCTTCCGGGCTTCGGTCGCGATGGAGATGGGAACGACCTCATGGTCACCGAGCCGTCGCGCGCCGCCCAGGTTGAAGCGCTCGTCGATGGTTTCCTGGAACTCGATCGCCTTGCGGCGCCGTTCCGGGTCGCCTTCGGTCAGCCTGGTCAGCCACTTCGAGCCCATGCGCACGTGGGTGATCTCGTCGGCCAGGACGAAGTCCACGGCCCGCTCGAGGATGGGGTCGCCCATCTTCTTGCCGATGTAGACGAGCTGGTTGAAGACGTCGCAGGCCAGCCCCTCGAGACCCCGATTCACACCCGCGACTCGCGCGGCAGCGTCCTCGGCGCACGCGCAGCGCCAGAGAATGGTCGTCTCCGGGTACTCGCCGATATAGCCGCCCAGGTGCTCGAGGAGGCGTATGTAGATCTCGACGTGGCGGGACTCGTCCCACACCTGGCGCGCCATGTCCATGGTGAACTCCCACGGCGCGTCGGGAAAGTCGTAGACGGTCCGGCCGGCACCCTCCATGGCCTGCATCTCGCCGACCATGATGCCGTGCGCGCGCTCCTTGATGGACTCGCGGCTCGTCAGCTCGGGAAACGGCGCGAGCCCCTGGCCGATCTTGCTCTCCGCCACCTCTCGGGCCCGCATGCGGACGAAGCGGTCCTCACGGGCCAGCTTGTCAAACGCGATCTGACGTTCCATGGAGCCTCCCCGCCTCGACTGAACGACTGTTCAGCGAGTGTAGCCGAAGCCGTCTTCGAAGGCAACGTGGGTATCCCGCTGCGCTCACTCGCTCTTCGCCTCCGGCAGCTTCGGCCGCGAGCCCCGCTTCGGAACGAGACTCGCGGGGCGCACCGCCCCCTCGCCGAAGCGGGCGGCGAGACGGTCCACGGCACGGGCGAGCCGCTCCCGGCGCACGGCGTCCGGCGCGAGGAGAGAGAGCTGGCCGGCGCCCGCGGGCCCCAGGCCCGACACGGAAAGCCCGATGAGCCGGACAGCCTGGCGCAGCCTCACGCGATTGAAGAGCGATTCGACACGGCGGTAGATGGCGAGGCCGTCCTGCGTCGGATCGTCCGTGTGGGCGCGGGTGATGGTGGAGAAATCTGCGAAACGGAGCTTGAGGGTCACGGTCCGGCCCGCATACCCCTCGGCCCGGAGCTCGCGCCCCACCCGCTCGCTCTGGCCGCGCAGCGTCGCCCGCAGGAGATCCACGTCGAGGGTGTCGCGCTCGAAGGTCTCTTCGGCGCCCATCGACTTGGGCGGCGCGTCGGGCTCGACGGCCCGGTCATCGAGGCCGCGGGCCAGCGCCAGGAGATCGGGACCGTGCTTGCCGAAGCGGGCTTCCAGGTGGGCGGCCGGCGTCAGCGCGAGCTGGCCGATGGTGCGGATGCCCATGGCCTCGAGCTCTGCTCCCGTCACCCGGCCCACACCCCAGAGCCGCGACACCGGCAGCGGCGCCAGGAAGAGAGCCTCGCGGCCGGGCTCGACCACGACCAGACCATCCGGCTTGCGCAGCTCCGAAGCCACCTTGGCGAGGAACTTGTTCGGGGCGACGCCGACCGAGGCGGTCAGGCTCACGCTCGCCCTGATCCTTTCCTTGATCTCGCGCGCGATGGCCGCGCCGTCGCCATGGAGCGCCCGGCTCGCGGTGACGTCGAGAAAAGCCTCGTCGATGGACACCGGCTCGACGAGCGGCGTGAAGTCCGCGAGGACCGCCATGATCTCGCGTGAGACGCTCGCGTACTTGTCCATGTCCACGGGGAGGAAGACCCCGTCGGGACAGAGGCGGAAGGCCCGGCTGATCGGCATGGCGGAGTGGACGCCGAAGCGGCGGGCCTCGTAGGAGGCAGCGGAGACGACGCC
>JBKPBU010000521.1:0-2628 GCA_046727015.1 Candidatus Methylomirabilota bacterium
CCGCCGGGCTGCCCATCGCCATCGGGGCCATGACCGTGCTGCTCGTGATCTTCGGCGAGGTGCTGCCGATGACGCTGGCCGTCGAGCACCCCGAGCGCTATTCGGCCTGGGTCAATCGCCCGGTCGCGTGGCTCTCCGGCCTGCTCTGGCCTGTTCGCCGCATCCTGGGAGGGGTCACGGCCCTCACGCTGCGCGTGGTGGGCTCGGAGCGGCAGCAGGGCGAGCCCGAGATCTCGGAGGAGGAGCTGCGTACCCTCGTGGACGTGGGCGCCCGGGAGGGCGTGGTGGACCGTACCGAGCGCGAGATGATCCACAAGGTCTTCGAGCTCGAGGACACGCTGGTGCGCGAGGTCATGGTGCCGCGGCCGGACATGTTCTGCCTGGACCTGGCGACCCCGCCCGCCGATATCCTGCCCCTGCTGCGCGAGCAGCTCCACTCCCGGGTGCCGGTGTTCGAGGAGACCGTGGATCAGATCGTCGGCGTCCTCTACACCAAGGACCTGCTGCCCTACCTGCGCGGCCTGCCCTCGGACTTCGACCTTCGCGCTCGCCTGCACCCTCCCTACTTCGTGCCCGAGTCGAAACGGGCCGACGCGCTGCTCCGCGAGTTCCAGGCCAAGAAGCTCCACCTGGCCATCGTGGTGGACGAGTACGGCGGGACGGCCGGCCTCGTCACGCTCGAGGACTTGCTCGAGGAGCTGGTCGGCGAGATTCGCGACGAGTTCGACGAGGAGGAGCGGCTCATCCAGAAGGTGGACCCTTCGACCTATCGCGTCTCGGGCAAGCTGCCCATCGACGAGCTGAATGCCGCCACCGGCCTGAGCCTGCCCAACGAATCCTTCGACACGGTCGGCGGCTGGGTCCTCGACCTCTTCGGCCGCGTGCCCCACCGGGGCGAGAAAACAGAGACCGACACGGTGAGCGTGGGGGTCGAGAAGGTCGAGCGCACCCGCGTGGTCGAAGTGCTGGTCAAGCTCAAACAGCGCGCGGGCGGGAGCCGGGCGGCATGATCTATTTCTGGACGATCGCGCTCGCGGTGCTGGTGACAGCCCTGCTGTCCGCGGCCGAGATGGCCTTCATCGCGGCGAACCGGGTGCGGCTCCGCCACCTGGCCGAAACGGGCGACGCCACCGCGGCTCGCTACCTCGAGGCGTTCCGCCGTCCGGAGCGCATGCTGTCGACGGCCATGATGGGCGTCACCATCGCTCACATCGCGGCGTCCTCCTTCGCCACCTGGGCGCTCATTCCCATTGCGGGCGGCTGGACCGCCTTCGTCGTCACCATCACGCTCGTGCCGGTCATGCTGGTCTTCGGCGAGGTCATCCCCAAGACGGCGGCCCGCGAGCGGGCCACCGCGCTCATCCGCCGGCTCTTCCCGGTGCTCGAGCTGGCGACCACGATCCTGGCGCCGGTGACCTGGGGGGCGAGGGCACTGGTCGGCGCGGCCCTCCGAGCCGTCGGCCTCCGCAGCGCGACCACCAGGCAGTTCGTCTCCCGCGAGGAGCTGAAGCTCCTCCTGCAGCTCGAGCCCACCGAGGCGGACGTCACGTCCACCGAGGCGGAAATGATCGACAAGATCTTCGAGCTCGGCGACACCGCGGTGCGGGAGATCATGGTGCCGCTCGTAGACGTGGCCGCCCTGCCCGAAGACGCCACCCCCGACGATGCGATCCGGCTCATCCAGGAGCGCGGCTTCTCCCGCATCCCCGTCTACGCCGACCGCGAGCTCAACATGGTCGGCGTGGTCGCGGCCATGGATCTCCTGCGGCGGGGGGCGGAGGCGTCCGACCTCAAGAGCTTGATGCGGCCGGCCACGTACGCTCCCGAGACGAAACGGATCGACGAGCTCTTGACGGAGATGCAGAAGGGTCGGATCCAGCTTGCGATCGTGGTGGACGAGTACGGCGGGGCCGTCGGCATCGTGACGATAGAGGACATCGTCGAGCAGATCGTCGGCGAGATCCAGGACGAGCACGACCGGACACCCGCCACCGTCGAGCGGCTGCCCGACGGCAGCTATCGGGTGGCCGGCCGCGAGCGAATCGAGGACCTCAACGACGCGCTGGACTGGAGCCTGCCCACCGGCGACTTCGAAACCGTCGCCGGTCTCGTCCTGGCCACGGTGCACCGCCTCCCGCGGGTGGGCGAAGAGTTCCAGGTCGGCCGCCACACCTTCACCGTCCTCGAGGCAGACGAGCGCCGCATCCTCACCGTGCGCATCACCCCGCCGTCGGGCTCGGCGGGCTGACCCTCTCAACCTCTCACTGCAGGAGGCCAAACCGTTATGGCAGGCAAGATGGTGCAGTTCCCGGCGAATGGACATACCACCGACGGTTATCTCGCGACGCCGGCTTCGGGCAAGGGACCAGGCGTGTTGGTGATCCAGGAGTGGTGGGGGCTGGTGCCGCATATCAAGGCGGTATGCGACCGCTTCGCCGCCGCGGGCTTCTCGGCGCTCGCGCCCGACATGTATCACGGCAAGACGGCCAGCGAGCCCGATGGGGCGGGCAAGCTCTTCATGGCGCTCAACATCGAGCAGGCCGAGAAGGATCTGCGCGGGGCGGCCACGTACCTGGCCGGGCATTCCTCGACGGCCAAGCTCGGCGCCGTCGGCTTCTGCATGGGCGG
>JBKPBU010000522.1:0-4607 GCA_046727015.1 Candidatus Methylomirabilota bacterium
GCTGGACCGGCTGCGGGAACACGGAGGTCTCGGGGATCTTGAAGAACTTCCCCTCGTAGCTGAACGGCTCGCCGCGGAATGCCTGGAGAATGACGTCGATCGACTCTTCCCAGCGGCCGCGGGCGCTGTCGAGCTCGAGCCCGAGCCGCTCGAACTCGTAGTGCTGGTAGCCGCGCCCGAGCCCGATGTCGACGCGCCCGCCGGCCAGGAGGTCGAGGGTCGCGATCTCCTCGGCGATCACGAGCGGGTGGTGGAGGGGAACCACGATGACGGCCGTGCCCACGCGCAGCCGTGTGGTTTTCGCCGCGATATACGTCGCCACCTGCGCCGGCCGCGACAGATAGCCGTAGGTCGAGAAGTGGTGCTCCGCCAGCCACACGTTGCGGTAGCCGAGCGCCTCGGCGGCCTGGGCGATGTTGGTCGCCCGCGTGTACATCTCCCCCGACGGGCGCGCGGAGGGCGATTGCATGAGCAGGAAGGTTCCGAAGTTGAGCATGGGGGGCCCGGCTACTTCGGGCGTCCTCCGGCGGGTGGCCCGGCTGGGGCGTCGGCGGGTGCGCGGGCGGGGGCGCCAGCGGGTGGGCCGGCGGGTGCGCCTGTGGGTGAGGGCGCGCGGGTCGCGGTCTTGACCTCGACCTTCGTCCCCTGCTGCAGGCGCGGCTGCCCGTCGATGACGACCGGGTCGCCCGGCTTGAGGCCGGAGGCGATGACGCTGTCGCTGCCCTGCGTCCGCTTCACGACCACGCGACGGGTCTCGACCGTGGAGTCGGGCTTGACCACGAAGACGTACTGTCCCTGCGGCCCGGTCTGCACGGCCTGGGACGGCACGACGATGGCGTCCGGATCGACCGTGAGCGTCAGCGTGACATTGGCGAACTGACCCGGCCAGAGGCGCTTTTCCGCATTCGGGAAGGTGGCCTTCAGCCGCACTGTGCCCGTCGCGGCGTCGATGGCATTGTCCACGAAGGTCACGACACCGCGCTCGGGCTTCTGCTCGCCGGTCGGCACCGCCTCGACGGCAAGCGTGCCCGCCTGCATGTACGTCTTGATCGCGGGGAGCTGCTGCTGGGGCACGGTGAAGGAGACATAGATCGGCTGGACCTGGTTGATCACCAGGAGCGTCGAGTCAGTCGTCCCGCCCGACCTGACCACGTTGCCTTCGTGCAGCATGAGGCTGCCCGTCCGCCCGTCGATGGGTGACCTGATCTCCGTGTAGGCCAGGTTGAGCCGCGCGGTCTCGACCTGCGACTCGTCGGCCCGGATGAGCGCGCGCGCCGTGGCGACGGCGGCCTGGTCGGCCTCGATGGTCGCCTGCGCCGTCTTGAGGCCGGTCATGAACTGGTCGTACTGCTCGCGCGCGACGAAGCCCCCGGCCACCAGCCGCCGGTAGCGCTCTTCCTCGACCCGGGCGTTCTCGAGCTGGGCCTGGTCCTTGGCCAAGTTCGCCTCGGCCTGGCGCATCGCCGCCTGGTGCTGCGCCGTCGTCGCCTGCGCCTGCTCGAGGGCCGCCTGGAAGGGGCGCGGGTCAATGGTGAAGAGCATGTCGCCCTTCTTCACGTCCTGGCCTTCCTTGATGTGTACGCGCATGAGCTGACCGCCGACCTGCGCCCGGACCGACACGACCATGTTGGCCTCGGCGCTGCCGATGGCCTGCACCTGGACGGGCATCGCTTTCTGCTCGGCCGGCGCGACCAAGACGGGCACGGCGGGCGCCGCGGGGCCCGGCTTCGAGTCGGCCTTCCGCGAGCAGGCGACCTGCGGCACGGCGAGCGCGCAGAGGAACACGATCGCCCAGGGCTTCCAGGGACGACGCCGGGCGGGCCTCACGATGTTCCGTTCCCTCCCGAGATGGGGAACGGCTCGGGCACGCGGGCCGCGGACAGCTTTGTTCGGCCGCCCAGGCGCACCCGCAGCCGCTCGAGATAGAGGTACACGACCGGGGTAGTGTACAGGGTCAGGAGCTGGGAGACTAACAAGCCGCCAACAATGGTGATGCCCAGCGGCCGCCGCAGCTCCGAGCCGTCGCCCGTGCCCAGGGCGAGCGGCAGGCTGCCGAGCAGCGCCGCCATCGTCGTCATCATGATGGGCCGGAAGCGGAGCAGGCAGGCCTGGTAGATGGCGTCCGCCGCCGGCTTTCCGTCGGAGCGCTGGGTGTCGAGCGCGAAGTCGATCATCATGATGGCGTTCTTCTTCACGATGCCGATCAGCAGGATGATGCCGATCATCGCGATGATGTTGAGCTCGCCACCGGTCAGCAACAGGGCAAGGAGCGCCCCCACGCCCGCGGAGGGCACCGTGGAGAGGATCGTGATGGGGTGGACGAAGCTCTCGTAGAGCACCCCCAGCACGATGTACACGGTGATGATCGCGGCGAGGATCAGGATGGGCTGGTTGGAGAGCGAGGCCTGGAAGGCCTGCGCGGTGCCCTGGAAGCTGCCGCGGATGGAGGCGGGCATGTTCATCTGCCGCTCCGCCGCCTGGATCTTCGTGACGGCGTCGCCCAGCGCCACGCCGGGCGCCAGGTTGAAAGACAGCGTGACGGCGGGGAAGAAGCCCTGGTGATTCACGGCCAGCGCCGTCATGCCGGGCGTGAAGCGCGTGATGGCCGAGAGCGGCACCTGCGCGCCCGTCGAGGACTTGACGTAGATCGACTTGAGGGCGTCCGGGTTCTGCTGGAAGGCGGGCGCGACCTCCAGGACGACGTGGTACTGGTTCAGCTGGCTGAAGATCGTCGAGACCTGGCGCTGGCCGAAGGCGTCGTAGAGCGTATCGTCGATCAGCTGGGGAAGGATGCCGAGCCGGGAGGCCGCGTCCCTGTCGATCGTGAGCGTGGCCTGGAGCCCGCGGTTCTGCAAATCGGTATCGATGTCCCGCAGCCCGTCCAGCGTCCTGAACTTGGCCACCATGCGCGGGGCGAAATCGGTCAGATCGTGCAGATCGGTGCTCTGCAGCGTGTACTGGTACTGCGCGTTGCCGATGCGCCCGCCGATGCGCACGTCCTGGACGGCCTGGAGGTAGAGCGTTGCCCCGGGCACGTGCCCGAGCTTGCCGCGCAGGCGCTGGATCACGAGGTCCACGGACAGCTTGCGCTCGCTCCAGGGCTTGAGCACGACGAACATGCGCCCCGTGTTCGTCGTGTTGCCGCCCCCGCCCGTGAAGCCCACCACGCTGACGACGTCCGGGTCGGCTCTCACGATGTCGACGAAAGTCCGGAGCTTGTCCTGCATGGCGGGGAAGGAGATGTCCTGCTCAGCGCGGATGCCGCCCACGATGCGCCCGACGTCCTGCTGGGGGAAGAGCCCCTTGGGCACCTCCCGGTAGAGATAGATGCTGAGGCCGATCGTGGCGAGCGTGAGGAGCAGCATCGGGAACTGGTGGCGGAGCACCCAGCGAAGGGTGCGGTCGTAGAGCCAGAAGACCCCGTCGAAAGCGCTCTCGGCCATTCGATACGCCGGGCCGTGGCGGCCTTCCGCCGTCGATCGGAGGAAGCGCGAGGCCATCATGGGCGTCAGGCTGAGGGATATCAGCAGCGAGATCGTGACCGCGATCGTGAGCGTGACCGCGAATTCCCGAAAGAGCCGGCCGACGATTCCCCCCATGAACAGGATGGGAATGAAGACTGCGGTGAGCGAGATGGTCATCGAGAGCACGGTGAAGCCGATCTCCCGCGCCCCGCGGAAGGCCGCCTCCATGCGCGAGAGGCCGGCCTCGCGATAGCGCGTGATGTTCTCGAGGACGACGATGGCGTCGTCCACCACGAAGCCCGTCACGATGGTCAGCGCCATCAAGGACAGGTTGTCGAGGCTGTACCCGCACACGTACATCCCCGCGAAGGTGCCGATGAGGGACAGCGGCACCGCCACGCTCGGAATGATCGTGGCCGACACGCTGCGCAGGAAGACGAAGACGACCAGCACGACCAGCACCACGGTGATCGCGAGGGTGATCTGGATGTCGCGGAAGGCGGCCCGGATCGAAGTGGTGCGGTCGAGGACGACCGCGAGCGAAATGGCGGGCGGCACGGAGGCCCGGAGCGTCGGCAGGAGCGCGTAGACGCGGTCCGCCGTCTCGATCATGTTCGCCCCCGGCTGCCTGAAGAGCACGAGCACGACCGCGCGCTTGCCGTTGGCGAGCCCCGCCGTGCGGACGTCCTCCACGGAGCTGAGTACGGTGGCGACGTCGCCCAGGCTGACGGGCGCGCCCTTCTGGTAGGCGAAGATCAAAGGCCGGTACTGATCCGCGTCGAAGAGCTGGTCCGTGGCGTTGAGCGTCCAGCTCTCCGCGGGGCCCGCCAGGGCGCCCTTGGGAGAGTTGGCGTTGACCGCGCGGAGCCCCGCGCGGATGTCCTCGAGCCCCATGCCGAGCTGGGAGAGCTGCCCCGGATCGATCTGGACGCGCACGGCAGGCTTGGCCCCGCCGCCCACGATCACCTGCCCGATGCCGTCCACCTGCGCCAGCTTCTGCGCCAGGATCGAGTCGGCCGCGTCGTAGAGCTTGCCGACGGGCAGGATGTCCGACGTCAGGGCGATGATCATGACGGGGGCGTCGCCGGGATTGACCTTCCGGTACGTCGGGTTGTTGGGCAACCCGGGCGGCAGCTGGCCGCG
>JBKPBU010000523.1:0-1621 GCA_046727015.1 Candidatus Methylomirabilota bacterium
CTGTCCGAAACCTGCGTCCGCCTGAAGGTCAGGTCCTTGATGGCCTCGAGAGAGACGCGGCGCTCGACCCCCGCCTGCGTGAGCGACACGGAGACGGCCTGGCGGTTGCCCTGCAGCGGCTCGGGGCCCTTGTCTCTGAACAGCCTGCTCAGGTTCCGGATGGATCCGCTGATCTCGGTTCCGACAAGACTGCCCGTGCTCGTCCCGCTCCCCATGGCACCCGGAGCACCCCCGGCGACGGCTCCCGGGTACTGTTGTCCACCGGGGCCCTCTTCCTTGGGCACGATCGTGTAGAACACTTCGAGCGACGGCTGCGATAGCTGCAACGACTGGCCGCTCCATGTCCTGACCTCGGCCGTGACGTCTTGCGCGGCGGCGGGAGAAGCGGCCGCCGCAGCCACCGCCAGTGTCAGCGAGCCGATGAGCATCCTCGGAATCATGAGATTTCCTCCTCCGTCAGTTGGTTCCAATTCCCTTGATGAGCTTCAATAGGCCGAGCACGGACGGGGCCAGGGTTACAAGGAAGAATGCCGGCATCAGAAAGAACACGGTCGGGAACAGCATCTTGAGGGGGGCCAGGTGGGCGAGCTCCTCCGCCCGGTGGCGCCGTTGCACTCGAGCCGAGTCGGCGTGCACCCTGAGAGTCTTGCCGAGAGGGGTTCCGAGCTTTTCCGTCTGAATGAAAGCGCCCACCATGGACTTGACTTCGTGGACGCCCGTGCGTTCTCCGAGGGCGCGGAGCGCCTCGGTACGCGGACGTCCGGCGCGCACCTCGAGGTGCATCCTCATGAGGTCCGCGTACAGTGGCCGGTTGCGGGTTTCAGGCTGTTCGGCCACGCGGGCGACGGCGGCGTCGAATCCCATGCCGGCCTCCACACAGACCATCAGCAGGTCGAGGACATCGGGAAGCGCGTGAACTATCTCTTTCTGACGGACCTTGATGCGGTTGCTGAGCCAGAAGTCGGGCAGGAAGAATCCGATCCCGGCAAGGATAAGAGAGATGGCGAGGAGCTGCGTGAAGGGGACGACCCTCAGGAAGACGAAGCTGCTGTAAAGAAAATAGGCGGACCCGAAGAGCGCGGCCAGCGCGATCTTGGTGCCTACGAAGACCACGACGGTTCGCGGCTCATAATAGCCAGCGCAGACGAGCCGTTGCCGGTACTTCGAGGGAAGCTCTTCCGAGCTGCCGAGGGCGCGCCCGATGCGCTCGACGGTGCGCTGCCAGCCTGCGGCCGGTTGGTCGCTCCAACGAAGAATGGACTCGTCCACGATGGTGTCGCCGGCCGACCGGGCCAGTCGGCCACGCCGCAGGACCGGCCACAACTTGAGCATCGCCATCGAGGCCAGGACCGTGACACCGGCGACGATGACGAAAGTGAGAAGGATGACGGTGATCGGGTTCATGACTGCCTCACACCTTGATCTGCGCGATGCGCCAGATCGTGAAGAAGCCGATCACTTCCATGACCACTCCTCCCAAGATCAGGGTTGGCCCGATCGGGTCGTTGAAGAGCGGATCGAAAAAGCCGGGATGCAGGATCTGGAACATCACACCGAAGATCAACGGGCTGAGTCCGACCAGGATGGCCGACCAGCGATGCTGCGCTGCGAGCACCCGTGC
>JBKPBU010000524.1:0-8895 GCA_046727015.1 Candidatus Methylomirabilota bacterium
CTCGCCCGGTTTCGGGAACTTCGCTCGGCTCGCCTGCGGCTGCGCCTCGCCCTGCCACCTTAACGGCGAAGGGCACGGCGTCGATCATGCCGCGGATCGTCGGGGTGTCGTCGTGCTCGACCGTCTGGCGGATGTGCTTGAGCCCGAGCGCCCTCACGGTCGCCTCCTGTTTCGGGGAGAGCCCGATCAGGCTCTTGACCAGGGTCACCTTAAGCTTCTTTGCCACCGGATGCCTCCTGGCCGTCGCCTTCCGTGGACCGGCGGCGGGCGTTGTGCGTGTCGAGGAGCCGCTTGAGGCGGCGGAAGGCGTCGATGGTGGCCTTGAGCACGTTGTGCGGGTTGTTGGTGCCCAGGGTCTTGGTCAGGATGTCCTGGACACCCGCCGCCTCCAGCACGGGCCGCACGGCGCCGCCCGCGATGACGCCGGTGCCGTGCGAAGCCGGGCGGAGGAAGACCCGCGCGGCGCCGAAGTGGCCCGTGATCGCGAACGGAATGGTCGTGTCCTTGAGCGGCACGAGGATCAGATCTTTCTTGGCGTGCTCGACGGACTTCCGGATGGCCTCGGGCACCTCGCGGGCCTTGCCGAGCCCCACGCCCACGTGTCCCCGTCCGTCCCCCACGACGACCAGCGCCGTGAAGGAGAACCGCCGGCCGCCCTTGACCACCTTGGCCACCCGGTTGATGGCGACCACCCGGTCGGTCAGGTCCAGCGCGCTTGCATCGATCTTCGCCTCAGCCACTCAGTCTCTCCCCCGTCGTCTTAGTCGTGTCTTTGTTAACAGTCTGATTTCATTAAAAAGCCAGCCCGGCGGCGCGGGCGGCCTCCGCGAGGGCTTTGACCCGCCCGTGGTACTGGTAGCCGCCGCGATCGAAGACGACCTGGGCGATGCCGCCGGCCTTGGCTTTCTGCGCCACGAGCTCGCCCACGATCTTTGCCGCGGCCACGTTGCCGCCGCGCTTGGCCTTGCCGCGGAAATCGGGCGAGCGGCTGTCCACCGACACGAGCGTTCGGCCCGCCGCGTCGTCCACCACCTGCGCATAGATGTGATTGAGGCTCCGGTAGATGGCCAGCCTCGGGCGCACCGCCGTGCCCTGCACCTTCGCGCGCACCCGCAGGTGCCGGATCTTGCGCCCCACGACCTTGAGATCGGTCCGCATTACTTGGCCCCCGCCTTCTTGCCGACTTTTCTCCTGATGTATTCATCAGCGTACTTGATGCCCTTGCCCTTGTACGGGTCGGGCTTTCGCAGCGCGCGGAGCTTGGCCGCCGTCTGCCCGACCAGTGCCTTGTCCGCGCCCTTGATCGTGATGGACACCTGCCTGTCCACTTCGGCCTGGATCCCCTCCGGCAGCGTGAAGATCACCGGGTGCGAATAGCCGAGTGCCAGCTGCAGGCTCTTGCCCTGCAGCTGAGCGCGGTAGCCGATGCCGACGATCTCGAGCTTGCGCTCGAACCCGTCCTTGACGCCGTGGACCATGTTGGCGATGAGCGAGCGCATCAGGCCGTGCAGGGCCCGCACCGTCCGGTGGTCCGAGCTGCGCCCGACCGTGAGCACGTCCCGGTCCACCGTGACCGACAGGCTGCCGGGCACCGTCTGGCTGAGCTTGCCCTTGGGCCCCTCCGCCTTGACGGTCTGGCCCTCGACGGCGACCTTGACCCCCTGCGGGACGGGAATGGGCTTCTTGCCGATTCGGGACATGGCGTGCGCTCCGCTACCACACGTACGCGAGGACTTCGCCGCCGAGCTGCTGCTTGCGCACGGCGCGGTCCGTCATGACGCCGTGAGAGGTGGACAGGATGGCGACACCCATCCCGCCCAGGATGCTCGGGATCTTGTCCTTGTTCACATAGACGCGGCGGCCGGGCTTCGACACGCGGACCAGGCCGGATATGATCTTCTCGTTGCCCGGGCCGTACTTCAGGTAGACGCGCAGCGTCCCCTGCTTCTTGTCCTCGATGAGGCGGAAGTTCTTGATGAAGCCTTCGTCCTTGAGGATCTCGGTGATCCGCACCTTGAGCTTGGAGGACGGGATGTCCACCTTTTCGTGCTCGGCGCGGCTCGCATTGCGGATGCGCGTCAGCAGGTCTGCGATCGGGTCGCTCATCGACATGGTCGTCCGCCCCCTACCAACTGGCCTTGATCACGCCCGGCACTTCGCCCTTGAGGGCGAGCTCCCGGAAGCAGAGCCGGCAGAGCTGGAACTTCCGCAAAAAGCCGCGCGGCCGGCCGCACAGCTTGCAGCGGCTGTAGACGCGCGTCTTGAACTTGGACGCTTTCTGCAGCCGCTCCGACTTCATGATGAGCGAGGTCTTCGCCATGCCTTAGGACTCCCCCCTGAAGGGGACGCCGAGGTGCGCGAGCAGCGCCTTGGCCTCCTCGTCGGTTCGGGCCGAGGTGACCATGATCACGTCCATGCCGCGCACCTTGTCCACCTTGTCGTAGACGATCTCGGGAAAGATCACCTGCTCCTTGAGACCGAGGGCGTAGTTGCCGCGCCCGTCGAAGGCCTTCGGCGCCACGCCCTTGAAGTCCCGCACCCGGGGCAGGGCCACGTTGACCAGCCGGTCGAGGAACTCGTACATCCGAGCCCCGCGCAGCGTCACCTTGCAGCCGATGGGCGAGTTCTCGCGGAGCTTGAAGTTGGCGATGGACTTCTTGGCCCGCGTCACCACGGGCTTCTGGCCCGAGATCAGCTGCAGGTCCGCCACGGCGAAGTCCATCACCTTCGCGTTCTCCTTGCCCTCGCCCACGCCCATGTTGATGACGATCTTCTGCAGGCGCGGCACCTGGAAGGGGTTGGTGTAGCCCCGCTCCTTCATCATGGCGGGGATCACCGCCGTCCGGAACCGGTCGCGCAGCCGCGGGGGCACGTCCCCGGTCACGCGGGCGCGGGTGGCCGGCGCCGCGGGAGCGGCCGGGGCCTGGCCCTTGCCCTGCTTGGGCTGCTTGGCCCCCTGCGGAGCCTTCCCGCCCTGCGGACCCTTCGGCTTGTCTGCCTTCTTCGCGTCGGCCATGGGTTACGCCTTGTCGATGAATTCGCCCGACCGGCGGGCGACCCGGACTTTCTTGCCGTCGGCGAGCGACCGCACGCCGACCCGGGTGGGCTTGTCCGTCTGCGGATCCACCAGCATCACGTTCGACAGGTGGATCGGTCCCTCGCGCTCGATGATGCCGCCCTGCCGCAGCTTCTGCGTCGGGCGCTGGTGCTTCTTGATCATGTTGACGTGCTCGATCAGCACGCGGCCCTTGCCCGGAATCACGCGGAGGACCTTCCCGCGCTTGCCGCGCTCCTTGCCCGCCACCACCATCACCGTGTCGCCCTTCCGCACGTGCGCCATCGCCATGACGGTCCTCAGATGACCTCGGGGGCCAGCGAGATGATCTTCGTGAACTGACGGTCGCGCAGCTCCCGGGCCACCGGCCCGAAGATGCGGGTGCCCACGGGGTTGTCGTCGGTCTTGATCAGCACCACCGCGTTGCGATCGAAGCGGATGTACGAGCCGTCCTTCCGCCCGACTTCTTTAACTGTGCGCACTACGACCGCTCGCGCGACCTCGCCCTTCTTCACCGTGCCGTCCGGCACGGCTTCCTTCACGGCCACGATCACGATGTCGCCCAGGGAGGCGTAGCGCTTGTTGGAGCCGCCCAGCACGCGGATGCACTGCGCCTTCTTGGCGCCCGAGTTGTCCGCGACGTCGAGCATCGATCTGGGCTGGATCATCGCCGGCTCTGCCGCGTCACGAGCTCACGCGGGTCAGGACCTGACGGATGCGCCACCGCTTGTCCTTCGACAGGGGCCGCGTCTCCTCGATCAGGACCCGGTCCCCGACCTTGCTCGCGTTGGTCTCGTCGTGGGCCTTCAGCCGCTTCGACCGCGTGATGACCCGCTCGTAGCGGGGATGACGGTAGACGCGCTCGATCCTGACCACGCGGGTCTTGGTCATCTTGTCGCTCACCACCACGCCTTCTTTCGTCTTCGTCTCAGCCACGCCGATAGTCTCCCTGTTAGCTCGCGCTCTGCAGCTGGCGCTCGCGGAGAATGGTCTTGGCCCGCGCCAGATCCCGCCTGGCCTGCTGCACGCGCGAGGGGTTCTTGGCGACGCCCATGGAGAGCTGAAACCGGAGGTTGAACAGCTCCTCGGTCAGGTCTTTGACCTTCTGCTCCAGGTCCTCGCCGCTCATCTCGCGCCAGCTGGCCGCTTTCATGATGGTAGTGGCCTCTAGAGTGTCCGGGTGCGGGACACGAACTTGGTCTTGATGCCGATCTTCTGGGCGGCGAGGCGAAAGCCTTCCTTGGCCGTCGCCTCGTCCACGCCCTCCATCTCGTACATCACGCGCCCGGGCTTGACCACGGCCACCCAGAACTCCGGGTTGCCCTTGCCCTTGCCCATCCGCGTCTCGGCCGGCTTCTTCGTCACCGGCTTGTCCGGAAAGATCCGGATGAAGATCTTGCCTCCCCGCTTGACGCTGCGGGCGAGGGAGACGCGCGCGGCCTCGATCTGCCGGTTGGTCACCCAGCCGGGCTCGAGGGCCTTGAGCCCGTAGTCGCCGAAGGCGAGCGTGGAGCCGCGCTGCGCCTTGCCCTTCATGCGGCCGCGCTGCGCCTTGCGGTACTTGACGCGCTTGGGCATCAGCATGACTGCTTAGGCCTCCGCCGCCTGACGCTGCGCGGGCAACACCTCGCCCTTGAAGATCCAGACCTTGACGCCGATCGCCCCATAGGTGGTGTGGGCTTCGGCCAGGCCGTAGTCGATGTCGGCCCGGATCGTGTGCAGCGGCACCCGCCCGTCGCGATACCACTCCCGCCGCGCGATCTCCGCGCCTCCCAGGCGCCCCGAGCAGGCGATCCTGATGCCGTCCGCGCCCAACCTGAGCGCGGAGGTCACCGCCTTCTTCATGGCCCGGCGGAAGGCGACGCGCTTCTGCAGCTGCAGCGCCACGTTCTCGGCCACCAGCTGCGCGTCGAGCTCCGGGTGGACCACCTCTTCGATGTTGAGGTAGACCTCCTTGGCCGTGCGCGTCTGGATCTCGTTCTTGAGCTTTTCCACCTCGGCGCCCTTGCGGCCGATGATGATGCCGGGCCGCGCGGTGAAGATGGAGATCCGGGCCCGGTTGGCCGAGCGCTCGATGTCGATCCGCGAGATCCCCGCGTGGTAGAGCGAGGACTTGATGAACCGGCGGATTTTCACGTCCTCGTGCAGGAGCGCCGCGTACCCCTTGGTGGCGAACCACCGGGAGCTCCACGTGCGCGTGGAGCCCAGCCGGAACCCGATCGGATGAGTCTTCTGCCCCATTGGCTACCTCTGGGCGGCCCGCGAAGGGCGCGCCGTCTCGTTGGACAGCTCGATCGTGAGATGGCTCGTGCGGTGCTTGATGAAGAAGGCCCGCCCCATCGCCCGCGGCGAGACGCGCTTCATCGAGGGACCGCCGTCGGCGGTGGCTTTGACGACCCGCAGGTCGTCGAGGTCCCGCACCTGGTGGTTGTGCTCCGCGTTGGCGATGGCCGAGCGCAGCACCTTCTCGATGAGACGGGCGGCCGCCTTGGGCGTGAATTGCAGCACGGCCAGGGCCTCGCCCGCCGACTTGCCCCGGATGTGGGCGAGGACCAGCCTGGCCTTGGAGGCCGGGACCCGGATGTAGCGCGCGGTGGCTCTGGTCTTCACGGCGTCCTAGCCCTTGCCCGTCGGTGAGGCGGTGGCCTTCTCGGCCTGCCCGTGGGCCTTGAACGTGCGTGTCAATGCGAACTCGCCCAGCCGATGACCCACCATGTTCTCGGTGATGTAGACCGGGATGAACTTCCGGCCGTTGTGCACGGCCACCGTGTGGCCGACGAACTCCGGGATGATCGTGGAGCGGCGCGACCAGGTCTTCAGCACCTTCTTCTGGCGCTGGCGGTTGAGCTCCTCCACCCGCTTCTCCAGCCTCTCCTCGACGTACGGCCCTTTCCTGGTAGAGCGTCCCATTGGTCTCGGCTCCTACTTCGTCCGGCGCGTCACGATGTAGCGGTCCGACGGGCGGGCGCCGCGCCGCGTCTTGTATCCCTTGGTGGGCTTGCCCCACGGAGTCATCGGGTGATTGCCCTTGCCCTTGCCTTCGCCGCCGCCCATGGGGTGGTCGACAGGATTCATCACGGTTCCCCGCACGGTGGGTCTGAAGCCCTTCCAGCGCACGCGGCCTGCCTTGCCGACGGACACGTTCTCGTGGTCCAGGTTGCCCACCTGGCCCACCGTCGCCATGCACTCGAGCTTGACCTGGCGTACCTCGCCCGAGGGCAGCTTGAGGTTGGCGTGGTCGCCCTCCTTGGCCAGGAGCTGGGCGAGGGTGCCGGCGCTCCGGCAGAGCTGGCCGCCCTTGCCCGGCTGCAGCTCGACGTTGTGCACGAAGGTGCCGAGCGGGATGTTCCTGATGGGCAGCGCGTTGCCCGGCAGGATGTCGGCCTGGGGGCCCGACATGATGACGTCGCCCGGCTTGAGCCCGAGCGGGGCGATGATGTAGCGCTTCTCGCCGTCCTTGTAGTGCAGGAGCGCGATACGCGCCGAGCGCCCCGGGTCGTACTCGATTCCCTTGACGACGGCCGGGATACCCACCTTGTCGCGCCGGAAGTCGACGTCCCGCAGCATGCGCTTGTGCCCGCCGCCGCGGTGACGGACGGTGATGCGGCCGTAGACGTTCCGGCCGCTCCCCCGCTTCTTGGGCGACAGGAGGCTCTTCTCCGGCGTCTTCTTCGTGATCTCTTCGTTGGTGAGCTGCGTCATGTAGCGCCGGGCCGGCGAGGTGGGCTTGAGTGTCCGGATTCCCATGGTCCTAGCCTCCCTCGACCAGGTCGATCTTGTGGCCGGGCGCGAGCGTCACGATCGCCTTCTTCCAGCTCGGGCGGCGGCCCTCGTACTTGCCCATGCGCTTCCACTTGCCCTCGTGAGACGCGGTGCGCACGTTCGCGACCTTGACGTTGAAGACCTTCTCCACCGCCTGCCGGATCTCGACCTTGTTGGCGCTGACCGCCACCCGGAAGGTGACCGCGTTGAGCTCTTCCTTCCTCTGCATGCTCTTCTCGGTCATCAGCGGCTTGACCAGCACGTTCCGGGGGTCGCGGTTCATGCGAGCGCTTCCTGCAGCGACAACAGCGCGGCCTTCTCGAAGAGGACCCGGTCGCTGCGGAGGATCTGGTAGACGGACGCATGGGTCGGCGTCTGGACCTCCAGCCAGGGCAGGTTTCGCGCCGCTCGGTCGAGGCTCTCCGTCCGGTCCGAGACCACGAGAAGCGTGGGCCCCTGAGGTAGCCCCAGCCCCTTCAGCCGGTTCGCCAGCGCTTTCGTCTTGGCCTCCGTGAGGTCGAGCCGGTCCACCACCGATACTTCGCCCGAGGCGATCTTGGCCGCGAGCGCCTCGCGGAGCGCCGCCCGCCGCATCTCGGTCGGCATCTTCTTGTCGTACTTCCGCGGCGTGGGCCCGAAGGGCTTGCCGCCGCCCTTCCACTGGGTCGCGCGGATGGAGCCCTGGCGGGCCCGGCCCGTGCCCTTCTGCTTCCACGGTTTCCTGCCGCCGCCCGAGACTTCGCTCCGGCCCTTGGTGTCGTGGGTGCCCGCGCGCCGCGCGGCAAGCTCCTTCACCACCGCCTGGTGCAGCAGCGGGATGCGGACGGGCCCCGCAAAGACATCGGCGGACAGCTCGAGCTGCTGCTGCGGCTCGCCCTTCGCGTCGAGCACGGGAACGCTCGGCATGCTACTTGACCTCTTTGGCTTTCTGCTGCTGCGACTTGGTCTGCTTCACGCTCTTGCGCACCACCAGGAGCGTCCCGGTATGCCCGGGGACCGCGCCGCGCAAGAGAATGAGATTCTGTTCCGGGATCACGCGCACCACCGGCAGGTTGAGCACGGTGCGGCGGTCGCCGCCCATGCGGCCCGGCAACTTGTGCCCCGGCCAGACGCGCGAGGGATCGGACGACGCCCCGATGGAGCCCGGCGCCCGGTGGAACATCGAGCCGTGGCTCTGGTCGCCGCCGGACCAACCGTGGCGCTTCACGCCCCCCTGGAAGCCCTTGCCCTTGGTCACGCCCACCACGTCCACGAACTCCCCGGGAGTGAACAGATCCACCGTCAGCGTCTGGCCCGGCTGATAGGCCGCCACCGCCTCGCTCTTCTGCAGCCGCATCTCGCGCAGCACCTTCATGGGCGTCGCGACCCCGGCCTTCTTGTAGTGTCCCGCCATCGCCTTGGTCACGTTCTTCTTCGCGGGCTCGAAGCCGATCTGGAGCGCATCGTAGCCGTGGCTCGCTTTCGTGCGCACCGCCACCACCGTGCAGGGCCCGGCCTCGACTACGGTGACGGGGATCATGCTCCCGTCGTCGCCGAAGACCTGGGTCATGCCCCGCTTCCGGCCGATCAGCCCCTCCTTCATCGCCATGGCAACGTGGTCTCTTTCTCGTCTCTAGAGCTTGATCTCGACGTCAACGCCGCTCGGCAGGTCGAGCTTCATCAGCGCGTCCACCGTCTGAGGCGTCGGGTCCAGAATGTCGAGCAGGCGCTTGTGGGTGCGCATCTCGAACTGCTCCCGGGACGTCTTGTCCACGTGCGGCGAGCGCAGCACCGTCCAGCGATTGATCATGGTGGGCAGCAGCACGGGTCCGGTGACACGGGCGCCCGTGCGACGCACGGTCTCCACGATCTCCTTCATCGAGCGGTCGAGGAGATTGTGGTCGTACGCCTTGAGCCGGATGCGAATCTTCTGGTCGGCGCTGACGGTGACCATGTCTTACTCCGCGATCTCCGCGACGACGCCCGCACCCACCGTGCGCCCGCCCTCCCGGATCGCAAACCGCAGCTCCTTCTCCATCCCGATCGGCTGGATCAGCTCGATCGCCATCGTCACGTTGTCCCCCGGCATCACCATCTCC
>JBKPBU010000525.1:0-1510 GCA_046727015.1 Candidatus Methylomirabilota bacterium
GGATGTCCGGAGCGGCTGAGGTTCGTCCACCGGCACGCGCTACTTGACCAGCGTGACGAGCTTGAAGATCGGCAGGTACATGGCCACCACGAGGCCGCCGATGACGACGCCGAGTATGACGATCATGACGGGCTCGAGCAAGGCGGTGAGCGCGCCCACCGCGGTGTCGACTTCGTCGTCGTAGAAGTCTGCGATCTTGGAGAGCATGGCGTCGAGCGCGCCGGTCTGCTCGCCGACCGAGATCATCTGGATCACCATCGGCGGGAAGACACCCGAGGCCTTCAGCGGCTCGGCCAGCGTCTTGCCTGCGGTGACGGCGGCGCGGCACTGCATGACCGCCTTCTCGACCACCTTGTTGCCCGCGGTGCGCGCGGTAATGCGAAGGCCCTCGAGAATCGGCACGCCGGAAGACACGAGGGTGCCCAGGGTGCGGGTAAAGCGGGCCACCGCGACCTTGCGGATCAGCGTGCCGATGACCGGCAGCTTGAGAAGGAGAGCGTCGATGATGGATCGCCCCTTCTCCGACCGGTAGTAGGCGCGGAGCGCGAAGAAGCAGCCGACGACGCCGGCGATGATGAGCAGGATGTAGCTGCGCATGAAGTCGGACAGCCACACCACGATTTGGGTCGGGAGGGGCAGCTCGGCCCCCAGGTCCTTGAACATCTTGGTGAAGGTCGGGATCACGAAGGTCAGCATGAAGACCACGACCAGGCCCGCCACGCCGATGATGCTCGCGGGATAGATCATGGCCGACTTGACCTTCCGCTTGAGCGCCGCCGCCTTCTCGATGTACGCGGCCAGGCGCTGAAAGACCGTGTCGAGGATACCGCCCGTCTCCCCCACCTCGACGAGGTTGACGAACAAGTCGTCGAACGTGCGAGGATTGCGCCGCAGCGCCTCGGCCAGGGTCGAGCCCTGCTCCACGGAGCGGGCGACCCGGCCCGTTACGTCCCGGAGGTTCGTCGACTCACTCTGCTCGGACAGGATGTTGAGGCACTGGACGAGCGGCAGGCCCGCGTCGATCATGGTGGAGAACTGGCGCGTGAAGATCGCCATCTCCTTGTCCTTGACCTTGCCGCCGGCCTTGGCCGCGGTCTTGCCGCCGGACTTCTCGTTGATCTTCGTGACGAGGATGGCGCGCCGGCGAAGCTCGCCCACTGCCGACGTGCGATCCTGCGCTTCGATCTCCCCGGTGGTCGTCCCCCCGGCGCCGCGTCCCTGGTACGTGAAGACCGCCATGTCACACTCTCCTGTCTGGCTCGGCTCTTGCCGCGCGAGGCACCGGTTACCGCCTGCCGAACGGGGAACCACCCGTGAGACTGGCGGTGGCGGGACCGCCGGCGGTGACGGCCGCCAGCTGCGCCAGCTCTTCCGGCTGCATGCTCCGGTTGAGCGCCTCTTCGCGGCTGATCTGGCGCTTCTGAACCAGCTCGATGAGGGACTGGTTCATCGTCTGCATCCCGAACTTCTGGCCGGCCTGCATGGCCGAGTAGATCTGGTGGATCTTCTC
>JBKPBU010000526.1:0-9466 GCA_046727015.1 Candidatus Methylomirabilota bacterium
ACGCCTTCGTCCCGCTGGAGATGACCAAGACCATGGCGGAGTCCGTGAAGCAGAGCGCGCCGTCGCTGGTGATCACGGAAGTCGGCCAGAACGGGAGCGACAATGTCATCGTCAACCACAAGCGCCCGCCGTTCGACAATCCGGCGGTGCGACGCGCGATCAGCCTCGCCATGGACCGCTACGCCTTCGTGCAGGGCGTTCGCCACGGCGGGGCCGTCGTGGGCGCCGCCATGATGCCCAAACCATTTGGGATCTGGGGGCTTCCCGACCAGGATCTCCGGATGCTCCCGGGCTATCGCGGCTCGGCCCAGGACAAAGCCGAAGCGAAGAAGCTCCTGGCATCCGCCGGCTACGGACCGGGCAAGCCACTCAAAGTGGAAATGGTCACGCGGACCATCCCGATCTACCTGGACGTGGCGTCCTTCGTGGCGGACCAGCTGCGCCAGGTAGGCGTGGAGGCGGCGCTCAAGCAGCTCGACACCACCGCGTGGTTCCCGGCGCTCGCGCGGCGCGAGTATCAGATCGGCGCCAACCTCACCGCCGGCGGCTTCGACGACCCCGACGCGTACTTCTACGAAAACTACAAGTGCGGCGCCTCGCGGAACTACACCGACTACTGCAGCGAGCAGGTGGACAAGCTGATCGATCTTCAGTCAGCGGAGCTCGACCCCGCCCGGCGCCTCAAGATCGTCTGGGAGGTCCAGCGCAGGCTCGATCTGGACGTCGCCCGCCCGATGCTGAGCTGGCGAAAAGAATATTTCGCCCAGTGGCCCTACGTGAAGAACCTCGTGCCTCACAACTCGCTGTACAACTACGGCCGCATGCAGGACGTCTGGCTCGACAAGTAGCCGGCGCCGGATCTCCACGGCAGAGGGAGGACACCATTCTCGAGCTGTTCCCGCTCCTGGCGCTCGGGTTTTTTCTCGGCGTCCGTCACGCGACGGATGTGGACCACGTGGTCGCGGTCACGACGATCGTGAGCCGCGAGCGATCGCTCTGGCTCGCCGCCCTGATCGGCGGCTTGTGGGGCGTGGGGCACACCATGACCATCGTGGCGGTCGGCGGCGCCATCATTCTGCTCGGCCTGGTCATCCCGCCCCGCCTCGGCCTGACGATGGAATTCTCCGTAGCGGTGATGCTGATCATCCTCGGCATGCTCAACCTGACCGGCATCCTCAGGTGGTTGCGTGCAGGACCCGGCATCGGGCGCCGCGGTGGGGCCGAAGGCGAGAAGCCGCAGGCCCGGCTGGACCGGACTTTCGGGCGGCTGGGCCTCTATCAGGTGGCGCGGCCCCTCGTCGTCGGGGTGATCCATGGGCTCGCCGGCTCGGCCGCGGTGGCCCTCCTGGTCCTGGCGACGATCCGCGAACCCATGTGGGCCCTGGCCTACCTGATGATCTTCGGCCTCGGGACCATCGCGGGCATGATGGTCATCACGCTGGCCATCGCCGCGCCGTTCGCGTATACGGCGGCCCGGTTCGACCGGCTCAACCGCTACCTCGGAGTGGCCTCCGGGCTTCTGAGCGTCGGATTCGGGCTGTTCCTCGTCTACCAGATCGGCTTCGTGGACGGGCTGTTCTCCGCCAACCCCCGTTGGACACCGGACTGAGCGGCCTGCGGTTCTAGACAAGCGGGCAGACCATTACCAGAATCGCGCGTGGGAGAACGCCGCACCCCACGAGGAGGATTCCGCCATGCCGACGATCACCCACAACGGAGTCAAGCTCGCATATGACAGTCGGGGCAAAGGCCGGCCGGCCTTCGTCTTCATCCACGGCTGGACCTGCGACCGCTCGTTCTTCGCCCCGCAGGCGAAGCATTTCGCGCGGCGGCATCGCGTGGTCTCGCTCGACCTGCGGGGCCACGGCCAGAGCGACAAGCCGCAGGGGCCGTATCCCATCAGCGCCTACGTCGATGACATCGCCTTCCTGATCAGCACGCTCCGCCTCGGCAAGGTGGTGGCCGTCGGCCACAGCATGGGCGGCATCACGGCGCTCCAGCTGGGTGCCGACCATCCCGACAAGGTCGCCGGCATCGTCATGGTCGACCCCGCGCCGCTCGTCTGGCCTCCGGAGCTCAATGCCGGCGTCGGCGCGATCGTGGCCGCCATCGAGGCGGGCGATCAGAAGCCGCGCCGGCAGTTCATCGCCGACGCTCTCTTCATGAAAACGTCCGACAAGGCGCTCGTGAAGCGCGTGCTGAAGGTGATGATGGCCTCCCCGAGCCACGTCGCGGCCAACGCGATGAAGGGCATCCTCGCCTTCGACGGGCCCGCGGCCGCCGCCCGGTGCAAGGTGCCGGCACTCCACCTCGCGGCGACGCCGCCGCTCAACCCGCCTCACCTGATGACGCAGTGGCTGCCGAACGTTGTCAACGGATGGACGGTGGGCGCCGGGCACTTCAACATGATGGAGGTGCCCGACCAGGTGAATTCGATGATCGGCGCTTTCCTGCGGCACTACATGTAGGGTTCGCCTGCTCCAGACAGTCTTTGGCCCGGATGTTTTGATTCAGTAGGAGTTTCTTGTCCTAAAACTTTTTACCCGGTCAGGAGCCCTCAGCGGATCAGTTGGCGGGCATTTCTCGAAGAGGGACCCTTGGCGCTCGGTTCCGGCATCGCATTTGCGTCGTGAGAGGGCAGCCATGCCCCTCGGCCACCGGAACCCTCGAAGGAGTGAAGAGATGAACGGTCGGGGCCGCCGGCCGGCCATCTCGACAACCGATGGCTCCCCGATGTCGCTCACACGATCGTCATGAAACCTTCCGGAGGATCGCGCGAGCATCAGCGCGCCGCCTTTCTTGCCGAGGCAGGCGCCCTCATCGGGTCTTCGCTCGACCATGAAAGAGTGCTTCCGCGCCTGGCCCGGCTGGCCGTCCCCGCGCTGGGTGATCTGTGCGCGATCGACCTTTTGCAAGCGGACGGCACGATCAGCCGGGTGGCCGGTGCCCATGTCGATACGACGAAAGAGGCCCTCGTCCACGAAGTGCGGAGCCGGCACGGCTTCAATCTGAGCTCTCCGAAAGGGGTGGCGGCCGCCATTCAGTCGCGGCTGCCCATCCTCGTGGCCCGGGTGACCGAGGCGGGCTTGATGGCGGAGGCCGTGAACGCTGATCAGCTGAGCATCCTCAAGCAACTGGGTCCGCAGTCGTGGATGATCGCGCCCCTGATCGGCCGTCAAGGTCCGCTGGGAGCCATCGCCTTCGCGATCACGGAGTCGAGACGCCGCTACGGTCGCTCCGACCTTCTGTGCGCCGAGGTCGTGGCGCGGCTTGCGGCGATCGCGATGGAAGGAGCGCGACTTCATCGAGAGGCGGAGGCAGCGAGGGTCGAAGCGGAAACCGCGAATCGCGCGAAAGACGAATTCCTCTCCACGCTGTCCCACGAGCTCCGGAATCCGCTCAATACGGTGTCGGGATGGGCCAAGATGCTGGAGGGTGGACAGCTGAGCGAGGAGCAGTCGCGCCGGGCCGTTCAGATCATCCTGAGAAACGCCTCCGCCCAGATTCGGCTTATCGATGACCTGCTCGACACGTCGAGCATGGTGAGTGGGCGGATGCGACTGGCCGTGCAGGCCGTCGATCTCCGGTCGGTCATCGAAGAGACCGTAGATGCGATGCGCCTGGCCGCGGAAGCACGGGACATTCGGCTCCACGCGGTGATCGAATCACCCGGAGCGCCGGTCAGCGGCGACCCTGGCCGACTTCAGCAAGTCGTGTGGAACCTGGTGAGCAACGCAGTCAAGTTCACGCCGAAGGGCGGAAGAGTCCAGGTCAAGGTAGAGCGCGTGAACTCGCACGTCGAGATCACCGTCAGTGACACAGGCGAGGGGATCCACGCGGATCTCTTACCCTACATCTTCGACCGCCAGCGCCACGGAGACAGCTCGGCCGCTCGACGGCACGGAGGGTTGGGGATCGGCCTCGCCCTGGTGCGTCATCTTGTCGAGCTCCACGGGGGAAGCGTGTTTGCGGAGAGCCCGGGTGAGGGACAGGGTGCGACCTTCGTCGTCAAGCTGCCGCTGATGATTGCCCCAGTCCGGGCCCCAGTCCGAGCCGAGATCCGGCAGGAGCCGATTGTCCATCAGCCAGAACCGGCCCTCACCGATCTCTCGCTGGCCGGCGTGCGGGTGGTGGTGGTCGATAACGACCCGGCCGCCGTCGATCTGATCTCCGAGGTGCTGACCCGGGCTGGAGGGGTTATCAGGGGCTGCGCGTCGGCGGAAATCGCGCTGCACACCCTCGCGCAATGGCGACCCGACGTGCTCGTCTCGGACATCGAAATGCCGGGGCAGGACGGGTACACGCTCATCCGGAAGGTGAGAGCGCTCCTGCCCGAGCAGGGCGGGAAGACGCCCGCGGTCGCCCTGACCGCGTTCAGTCGGCCCGAGGACCGAATCAGGAGTCTCCGGGCGGGCTTCAACATCCACGTATCAAAGCCCGTCGACCCGGCGGAGCTGACGGCAATCGTCGCGAGCCTGGCCGGACGCGCCGGCTGATCGATTGGGTCGCGCTCGACCATGACGCATGCCGACCTCCCCCGACGTGTGCGGGCGCGGCTGGACAGCCTAGCAGTGACGGTATAGGCTCTCCGGTGTCTCGCGGGCGGCGGCCGCTTCTACTTTCGTAGCCGAGGGGAAGGGAGCCTATGGATAAAACGTCACCGGCTCAGGGCTATCCTGACCCGGGAGCCGGGCGCACCATGAGCAAGCCCATCATCGCCGTGTTCAATTCGAGTAACGACACGGTGGAGCTGCTGCGCACCGCCCTCGAAGGGCAAGGGTTTCACACCGTGGTCGGCCACATCCCCGAGGTGAAGAGCGGTGAGCTCGATCTCGTCGCCTTCATCGAGCATCACGGCCCGGCCGTGATCGTCTACGATATTTCCCCGCCCTACGACGCGAATTGGACCTTTCTCCGGCTCGTCCGCAATCTTGAGCCGTTGAAGGGACGCCACTTCGTCATCACGACGACCAATAAGCCGGCTCTGGACAAGCTGGTCGGCAAGACGGACGCTCTCGAAATCATCGGCAAGCCGTACGACCTCAATCAAGTCGTCGAAGCAGTGCGGGCGGCACTGGCGCGATGAGCGTCCAGGGGGCGCAGGGCTTCGTCGAAGACCCGCGAAATGACGCGCTCCTCGTGTACGTCAACGGCGACCTCCTCCCGAAGGCCGAAGCGAAGGTGTCCGTCTTCGACAGCGGCTTCGTCCTGGGTGACGGTGTCTGGGACGCGTTCCGGCTCGTCGACGGTACGCTCGTCTTCATGGCCGAACACCTCCAACGGCTCTTCGAGGGAGCGCGCAGCATCGACCTCGACATCGGGCTCACGGAGAAGGAGCTGGCCGACGCCCTCTACCGCACCGTGGACGCCAACGGCATGCGCGACGGCGCCCACCTCCGACTCATGGTCACGCGCGGAGTGAAGAAGACCCCCAACCAGGACCCGCGCTACGCGGTCGGACCCGCCACCGTCGTGATCACCGCCGAGTACAAGCAGCCCAACCCGGAGGTGAAGGTCTCGGGCCTCCACCTCTTCACCTCGACGTTCCGCTGCAGCGGGCCCGATGTCTTCGACCTGCGGCTCAACTCGCACAGCCGGCTGAACCTGATCCAGGCCCTCATCCAGGCGATCAAGGCCGGCGCCCACGAAGCCCTGATGCTAGACCCGCACGGCTTCGTGGCGAGCTGCAACTCGACAAACTTCTTCATCGTCCGCGACGACGAGGTATGGACTTCGACCGGACGGTACAACTTCATGGGCATCACGCGGCGTCACCTGATCGAGCTGTGCGCGCGCAACGGCATCACGGTACGCGAGACCGATTTCACGCTGGCGCAGTGCTACGGCGCCGACGAGGCATTCGTCACGGGCACCTTCGGCGGCGTGACCCGCGTGAGCCGGATCGACGGCCGGGTGATCGGCCGGAGCGACGGGCCCGGCCCGCTCACCCAGCGACTGGCCGGACTCTACGCCGGGCTCGTCGCGGCCGCCGCCGCGCGCGGGCGGTCCTGACAAGGAGATACGCATGACCACGCACAGGCCTTTCGCTCGGGTGTTGCTGGGCGTCATCCTGCTCGCCGCCGTGGGCCTGCCGTCTTCCGGCATGGGCCAGGGCAAGTCCACGCTGGACGCCGTCAAGGAGCGCGGGGCGCTCCGCATCGGCGCGGCCCAGGCGGAGCCGTGGTTCTTCAAGGACCCCGCCACGCAGCAGTGGAGCGGCTTCGGCATCTCGCTCGGCAAGGCCCTCGCCGACTCGCTCGGCGTGAAGTTGGAGATCGTCGAGGTGACGTGGGGCAACGCGATCGCCGCGCTCCAGGGCAACCGCATCGACTTGATGGCGGTGCTCGACGACACGCCCGAGCGCGAGCAGGCGGCCGACTTCCCCAAGAACCCGCTCCTGTACTACGCGCTGGCCGTCCTCGTGCGCGACGGGCTCGACGTGAAGAGCTGGGCCGACCTCAACCGGAAGGACGTGACGATCGCGGTCACCCAGGGCACCACGATCGACGCCCACGTCACCAAGGTCGCTCCGAACGCGACCATCCTGCGCTTCCCCTCGAACGCCGAGACGATGGCCGCCTTCCAGAGCGGGCGCGCCGACGCCGCGTCGATGTTCCACCCGCCCATGGTCATCCTCAGCCAGAAGATCGGGAAGGGCCGCATCGTCCTGCCCGCGCCCGTCTACTCGGCGGCCTCCAGCATCGCGGTCCGCAAGGAGCCCGATGGCCGCTTCCGCGACTGGCTCGACGTCGCCGTGGGCCGCTACTACGCGTCCAACCAGACGCAGGTCTGGTACGAGGAGTTCCTGCGCTCCCGCGGGATCGACCCGGGCAAGGTGCCGGCCATCCGTCGGGAGCTGTGGCCGAAGACCTAGCGGGCGTCACCTCCGCCGGACATGGAGTACCAGTGGGATTTCACCGTCGTCTGGCGAAATTCCCACCTGCTGCTGTGGGGTCTCCTCGGCACGCTCAAGGTGACGGCGGCGGCGCTGGCGCTCGGTCTCCCCCTCGGGCTCGCGGTCGCCCTCATGCGCCTGTCTCGCGCGCGGGCGGTCTCGCTCCCCGCGGGCGTGTTCGTCGAGTTCTTCCGGAGCACCCCGCCCCTCGTCCAGCTCTTCTGGTGCTTCTTCGCGCTGCCCATCCTCATCGGCGTCCGCGTCGACTCGTTCCAGGCCGCGGTGATGACCCTCTCCATCCAGTCGTCGGCGTTCTTCGCCGAGGTCTTCCGCGGCGGGATCGTCTCCGTCGAGCGCGGGCAGTGGGAGGCGGCGCGCGCGCTCGGGATGACGTACCGCCAGCTCCTGCGGCGCGTGGTACTGCCCCAGGCCGTGAAGCGGATGATCCCGGCCTTTCTCGAGCGAGCCATCGAGCTCATGAAGACGACGACGCTCGTGGCCACCGTCGCCTACGCGGATCTCCTGTTCGAGGCGAGCGACATCGCCCAGAAGACCTTCCGGCCGCTGGAGGTCTTCACCGCCGCCGCCGCGATCTACTTCGTCGTGATCTTCGCCGCGAGCCGCGTCGTGCAGGTCTCGGAGCGCCGGCTCGCGCGGAGCGGCGAGTCCACCGCGCACTGACATGACCGGCTACCGCTGGGACTTCGCGTCGGTCTTCGGGAACTGGCAGATCCTCGCGCAAGGACTCGTGGGCACGTTCCAGCTCGCTGCCCTGAGCCTCGGCGCGGGCCTCCTGCTCGGCCTGCTGGTCGGCGCCGGCCGCTACTCGCGCAACCGCCTGCTCCACTGGCCGGCCACGGCCTACGTGGAGGTCTTCCGCAACACGCCGGTGCTGGTGCAGATCATGTGGTTTTTCTTCGCCTTCCCGATCGTGGCGCCTTTCCAGGTGAGCGCCTACATCGCCGCGGCGCTTGCGCTGTCGCTCAATACCGGCGCCTTCGCGGCGGAGATCTTCCGGGCCGGCATCCAGTCCATCGCGCGCGACCAGTGGGACGCCGCGCGCGCGCTCGGCATGAGCTACCCGCAGCAGCTCCGCCGCGTCATCCTGCCCCAGGCCGTGAAGCGGATGCTGCCCGCCTTTACCAACCGGGGTCTCGAGCTGCTGAAGATGACCTCCCTCGCCTCCGCCATCGCCTTTCCGGAGCTGCTCTACGCGGCCCGCACGATCGCGACCGTGCACTTCAACCCGATCGAGGCCTATACGAGCGTCGCGCTGATCTACCTGGCGATCGCGTGGCCGCTGACCCAGCTGGTCTACGCGGTCGAGCGGACCCTGCGGCGACAGGAGTAAGACCGGGCATGGAACCCATTCTGAAGATCGACGGCCTGCGCAAGTCATTCGGGACGCTCGAGGTCCTGAAGGGCATCGATCTCGAGGTCGCTCAGGGCGAGACCGTGGTCATCCTGGGCGCGAGCGGGTCAGGCAAGAGCACGCTTCTCCGCTGCATCAATTTCCTGGAGCGCCCCAGCGCCGGCCGCATCGCCCTCGACGGCAAGGCGATCGGCGCCGAGGATGGGGGCGGCGCCGTCCGCTACAGCGAGGCCCAGCTCTCGCGCGTCCGGACGCGCGTCGGCATGGTCTTCCAGCAGTTCAACCTCTTCCCGCACATGACCGCACTCAAGAACGTCATGGAGGGCCAGGTGACGGTGCTCGGGCGCGCGAAGGCCGAGGCCGAGCAGACGGCGCGCCGGGTCCTCGCCAAGGTCGGCCTGGCCGACAAGACCGACGAATATCCGGCGCGGCTCTCGGGCGGCCAACAGCAGCGGGTGGCGATCGCGCGGGCCCTCGCGATGGACCCGGAGATCATGCTCTTCGACGAGGTGACGTCCGCCCTCGACCCCGAGCTGGTCGGAGAGGTGCTGCGGACGATGCGCGCGCTGAGCGATGAGGGCATGACGATGCTCATCGTCACCCACGAGCTCGGCTTCGCGTACCACGTCGCCGACCGCGTGATCTTCCTGCACGACGGGCTTATCCACGAGCAGGGCACGCCGCAGGAAGTGCTGGTGCGCCCGCGCGAGCGGCGCACGCGGGAGTTCCTCGAGGGCCACGGCCTCTTCCGGCTGCCGGAAGCAGACCACTGAGATCTCGAAGTGGGGTCAGGTCTTACAATCACACATCCTTTGCGCTGTCGTTGTCGGGGTTAATCGTTGCGGATCGGGCAATGTCGTAATGCAAGACCTGACCCCGCCGTCTTAGGCGCGGTCGACGGCGGGGCGGATGGTGCCCGTGACGAGCTCCAGGAGCTCGAGCATCTTCGAGAGATCATCGCGGCGGAAGTCGATCATCATGTGGACGAGGCCGAGGCGCTTGTACTCGGCGAGCTCGTCCACGACGGCCTGGGTACCCTGGACGAGGAGCTCGTCCTTCAGGGGATAGCGGATCGAGAGCGCGATGCTGTCGAAGGGCCGGCGGGCCGCGTCGGCTGCCGCGCGCAGGCGGCCGAGGGCGTCCTTGAGCTGGGCCGGCGTCTTCGACGTCGCGTGCCAGCCGTCGCCCAGCGTGACGAC
>JBKPBU010000527.1:0-8202 GCA_046727015.1 Candidatus Methylomirabilota bacterium
AACGGCATCTTGAACGTCTCGGCGCGCGACAAGGCGACGGCCAAGCAGCAGAACATCACCATCACGGCCTCGTCCGGGCTCACGAAGGACGAGATAGAGCGGATGAAGAAAGAGGCCGAGGCCCATGCGGCTGAGGACGCGAGGAGCCGGGAGGCCATCGAGGTCAAGAACCAGTGCGACTCGTTGGTCTATTCCACCGAGCGGACGCTGCGCGACCACGGCGACAAGGTTCCGGCCGAGGACAAGCAGGCGATCGAAACGGCGATGTCCGAGGCGCGCGAGGCTCTCAAAGGCGACGACCTCGACCGCATCAAGCGGGCGCAGGAAGCGCTGACGAAGGCCTCCCACAAGCTCGCCGAGGCGATGTACCGAGAGGCGCAGGCCTCCGCGCAACCGCCGGGCGGCCAGGCCGCGTCCGGGGACGGAGCGCAGGCCAATCAGGACCCGAAGAGCGACGTGATCGACGCCGAGTTCAAGGATCTCGGCGACAAGAAGTAGGGAGCCGCGGGGGCGGCCCGTAGTCCGACAGCCGCCCCCGCGAAGCCACTCATGCCACGCGACTACTATGCGGTGCTCGGAGTCGGAGTCGGCGCCACGCCAGTCCAGATTCGACAGGCGTACCAGCGTCTGGCCCGGCGCTATTCGCCGGACGTCAACTTCTGGGACCGCGATACCGAAGCCCTTTTCGAGGAGATCGTCGCAGCCTACCGGGTATTGAGCGATTCGACGGCGCGCGTCGTCTACGATCGCAGACCCGTGGTCGAGGAGCGGGGGGCTCAGCCCGGGAAATCCTCCTCAGCGACGGTCGGCCGCCGTGGCGAGCACCTCCATGCGCCGGTCGAGCTGTCTTTCCAGCAGGCCGCCTCGGGCGTCGCCGCCGACGTGAAGGTGGACCGCCTCTCCCCCTGTCGCGCGTGCCAGGCGACGGGCAGCCGTCCGGGGGCCTCTGCCGCGCCGTGCGGCCACTGCGGCGGCACCGGCGCCATCTGGACGAACCAGGGGGCGATGGCCGCCCAGACTTGCCCGGCCTGCGATGGGGCCGGCGAGCGGATCGGCGATCCCTGTCCACAGTGCCGGGGTCGCGGTGTATGCTCCGAGACCGCCACCGTGGCCGTCGCCATTCCCGCCGGCGTCGACACCGGCGTCCAGCTGCGCGTGCCCGGGGAGGGACACGCGGGCCCCTTCGGCGGGCCGCGCGGCGACCTGATCGTCGTGACGCGCGTGCACGAGGATGCGGCCTTTACCCGCAAGGGCGACAACCTGCACATCGGCTTGACGGTGAGCGTCGTTGAAGCGGTGCTGGGCGCTCGCGTCTCGGTGCTCACGCTCGAAGGCGCAGGCGAGATCGTCGTGCCGCCGGGCACGCAGAGCGGCCAGGTACTCCGCTTGCGGGGCCGGGGCCTGCCGCGCCTGAGCGGCGAAGGCCGGGGCGACCTCTACGTCACCGTCCGTGTGGCCATCCCGAGCGGGATCGACGCCCGCACGCAGGAGCTCTTCCGCGAGATTGGCCGGCTCCTGCCGGGGTCGCCGCGGCAGGAGGCTCAACGATGACCGACAAGGGCCGGCCGCTCTACATGATCGGAGTGGTGGCGGAGATGCTCCAGCTCCACCCCCAGACGCTCCGGATGTACGAAAAGAAGGGCCTGATCCGCCCTTCCCGCACCGAGGGTCGAACCCGCATGTACTCGTCGGAGGACGTGGAGGAGATCGCCAGAGTCATCCGGCTGGCGCGGGACCTCGGGGTGAATCTCGCGGGCATCGAGATCGTCCTAAAGATGAGGCGACGCATGCTGGACCTGGAGCGCCAGGTCGAGGAGCTCACGAACTATGTGCGGAGCGAGATGGGCCGGACACCGGATCCCGCGAGCCGGGGCCGCAGCGAGGCGCTGGTGCGGGCGGCCTCGAGCCACTTGAAGCCCGTGGACCTGTTCTGAGCGGGCTCTGAAAGGACGGATCGAAATGGCTGACGAACTGAAAGCGGACGGGTTGAGGGAAGGCGCGAATATGGGCGTGCCCGATGTCATCCCGGTGCTGCCGCTTCGGGACACCGTGGTCTTCCCGCACGCGATAGTGCCGATGGCGGCCGGTCGGGCGTCGTCGGTTGCCCTGATTTCCGAGGCGGTCGGTGCCGGCAGCGCCATCGGCGCCTTCGCGCAGCTGGATCCCGCGATGAACGAGCCGCTGGAGGGTGATCTGCAGCGCATCGGCACCTACACGTCCATCTACAAGGTGTTCAAGCAGCAGGATGGATCTCTCCGCATGGCGGTGCAGGGTCTCACGCGCATCCGCCTGCTCGAGGTGGTGCAGACCCAGCCGTTCCTGCGCGCGCGCGTCGAAGAGGTGCCGGATCTCATGCCGGCTCCGGGTGATCTCGAGGCGGAGGCGCTCACGCGCAATGCCACCACGCTCTTCAGGCGGATCGCGGAGCTCTCGCCGCTCGTTCCCGATGAGATCGCGGACGCGATCGCGCAGCAGACGCACCCGGGCCGTGTCGCCGACGCCATCGCGGCCTCGCTGCCTTCGCTCTCGACGCAGACGAAGCAGGAGCTGCTCGCCACCGCCGACGTCAAGGCGCGGCTCGCGCGCCTGGTGGCGGCGCTGACCAAGGAGGCCGAGGTGCTGGAGCTCGGCTCCCGCATCCAGTCCCAGGTCGAATCCGAGGTGGGCAAGAGCCAGCGCGACTACTACCTCCGGGAGCAGCTCAAGGCCATTCAGAAAGAGCTCGGCCAGACGGATGAGCGTGCCCAGGAGACCGACGAGCTCCGCCAGAAGATCGAAGCGGCCGGGATGACGGAGGAGGCCAAGAAAGAGGCGCTCAGGGAGCTCGAGAGACTCTCCAGGATGTCGCCCGCGGCCGCCGAGTATACGGTGGCGCGCACCTACCTCGAGTGGCTCGTGGCCCTGCCGTGGAGCACGGAGACCGAGGATTCGCTCGACCTGACGGCCGCCCGCGCGGTTCTGGACGCGGACCATACCGGGCTCGAGAAGGTGAAAGAGCGCATCCTCGAGTACCTCGCGGTCAAGAGCATCCGGCCCGCGGGCAAGGACCCCATCTTGTGCTTCGTGGGCCCGCCCGGGGTGGGAAAGACCTCGCTCGGGCGCTCGATCGCGCGGGCGCTCGGGCGGAAATTCCACAGGATCTCGCTGGGCGGGATGCGGGACGAGGCCGAGATCCGCGGCCACCGGCGCACCTATATCGGCGCGCTGCCGGGACAGATCATCCAGGGACTGCGCCGCGCCGAGTCCAAGAATCCCGTGCTCATGCTGGACGAGATCGACAAGCTGGGGATGGACTTCCGCGGCGATCCGGCCTCGGCGCTCCTCGAGGTCCTCGACCCCGAGCAGAACGTCTCATTCCGCGATCACTACGTCGACGTGCCGTTCGACCTCTCGCGCGTGCTCTTCATCACGACGGCCAACCTTCTCGACACCGTGCCGCCCGCGCTCCGCGATCGGATGGAGATCATCGAGCTCCCCGGCTACACGGAAGAGGAGAAGGTCCGCATCGCGCGCCAGCACCTCGTGCCCAAGCAGGCACGGGACCATGGGCTGAGCACGGGTGATCTCGTGGAGGGCGACCAGATCCGCTGGACCGACACCGCGCTGACCCAGCTCGTCCGCCACTACACGCGCGAGGCCGGGCTGCGTAACCTCGAGCGCGAGATCGCCGCCATCACGCGCAAGGTCGCCAAGCGGCGCGTGGAAGGGTCGACGGACTCCGTCGAAGTGACCCCCGAGCTGGTCGGTGAGCTCTTGGGCGCGCCTCGCTTCCTGGTGGAAGAGCTCGAGGAGCGCACCCGCGTGCCCGGCGTCGCCGTCGGCCTGGCCTGGACGGCCGCGGGCGGCGACATCCTTTTCATCGAGGCGACGCGCATGAAGGGGGGCAAGACGCTCACGCTCACCGGCCAGCTGGGGGACGTGATGAAGGAGTCGGCGCAGGCCGCGCTCTCCTGGGTGCGCTCGCACGCCTCCGACCTCGGCATCCGGTCCGATTTCTGGGACACGTCGGACATACACGTCCACGTCCCCGCCGGCGCCATTCCCAAGGACGGACCCTCCGCCGGCGTGACCATGGTCACGGCGCTGGCTTCCCTGATGACCCAGCGGGCCGTCAAACCGCGCCTGGCCATGACGGGCGAGGTGACGCTGTCCGGCCGCGTGCTCGCGGTGGGCGGCATCAAGGAGAAGGTGCTCGCGGCCCGGCGTGCAGGTGTCAGCACGGTCATCCTGCCGCGGCGGAATGAGAAGAACCTGCTCGAGGACGTGCCCAAGCGCCTCCGGGAGACCATGACCTTCCACCTCGTGGACTCGGTGGAAGAAGTGCTGGACCTGGCGCTCGACGACGCCCTGCCACGAGGTGGCAGGATTCGGGACGCCCTGCTGTCCTCGCGCAACTGAGTCAAGTAGCCGTTCTGCAAGGTGGAAGCGGATGCCGGGTTCCGGCATCCGTTTCAATTTGCTAAATCAGCCCCTGTTCCGCTATGTTCGAAACACAGTGTTCCTGCTCGTCGTTCTCACCTTATTGATCTTCATGTCGACCTTGGCGCCTCCCGCCTTCGCCTCGAGTCTCTACCGTTTGGTGGACGAGGACGGCGTCACCCATTTCACCAATGCGCCGAGGGACCCGCGCTTCCGGCGCATCGGCACGCTCTCAGGCACGGCACAGGGCTGGCTGAGGCTGCCGGAAGCCGTCCGCTCGCGCTTCGGCGAGGAGATTCGCGAGGTCGCCGCGCGCCACGGCGTGGCCGCCGACCTCGTGGAGGCGGTCATCCGTGTGGAGTCCGCCTTCAACCCGCGGGCCGTCTCTAACAAGGGCGCCCAGGGGCTGATGCAGCTCATGCCGCGCACGGCCTCCTCGCTCGGCGTGCGCAATGCCTTCGACCCGCGCGAGAACATCGATGGCGGGGTACGCCATCTCCGCTACCTCCTCGACAGGTATCCCGGCAACGTGCCTCTCGCTCTGGCGGCGTACAACGCGGGCGAGAAGGCCGTGGATTACTACGGCGGCATCCCGCCGTATGCCGAAACCCAGCAGTACGTCCAGAAGATACTCGGGCCGGGTGGCGCGGGCAGCGGCAGGAGCGTCCGCAACGTCGTCTATCGCTACACGGAGACCGACGGCACCATCACCCTCACGAACATCCCGCGGGGCAGGTAAGGACCGACGATCCGTTAGGCCTTCCGTTTCCAGACCGTATCGAGGAACCGGTCCAGGAAACCGTCCTTCACGAAGCGCTCCCCAGCCTCCCGCGTCGCGTCCTGGTCCATGCCCCACAGCGCCGCGCGCTTGCCCGACCCCTCGCTCATCTGGATGAACACCCGCTCGTCCCGCGTGAACGCCACCGGCAGCTCCTCGTAGATCTGGGCCGCGAAGGCGTTGACCCCGGGCCCGCCCACCGCGATGGCCGGGAAGAGCTCGGCCATTTCCTGGTTGACCATCCACATGTCGGTCACGACCACGGCGCCGCGGCTCTCCGCGCCCAAGCCGCGCGATCCGATCGCTCGCTTCAACTCGTAGGCGACGGGGCGGTCCTCCTCCTCGGGCAGGATGCCGTAGCCCACGACGATCAAGACCGTCGAGCCGATGTCGAAATAGCGGGGCATCAGCGGACGAGGCGGGCGAGCTCCCGGAAGTCGTCCGTGTCGGCCTGGCCGAGGAGCTGGAAGACGAGGGTTTCGGTGGCGGTGACCACTGCGCCCGCCTGTCTCAGCTGCTCCGTGCCAAGCCGCCAGTTGCCCTGCGTCCGCGAGGTGACGGCGTCGGCGGGCACGTGCACGGCGAGGCCCTCCCCCAGGAGATCGAGTGCCGTGATCATGACGCACACATGCGCCTCGATTCCCGCCAGGATCACGCGGCGCGTAGCGGCCGCCCGGAGCTGGGCGCGCACTTCCTTCGCCGCCCAGCAGGAGAAGCTGACCTTCGGCAGGGGCTGAACCTCGGGCCCGAGGGCTTCGCTCAGCTCGCGCAGTGTATGGCCGAGACCCTTGGGGTACTGCTCGGTGGCCACCACGGGCAGCCGCAGCCGGCGGGCCGTTGCGACGAGGACCTTGATGTTGCGCATGACCTCCTCGCGATGATCGGCGTCCATGGCGGGGAAGAGACGCTCCTGCACGTCCACGATCAGGAGGCTTGTGCCCTCGCGGGGAAGTGTCATCGGATGCGGCGTTGCCATGTGGGTCTCCTTGGAGCCCTGCGTGTGGCCGTGGCTCCATGCGTGCGGCCGTGGCCGATAGATCAGAGGCCGCGGTCGAGGCCCCGGTACTGCACGGCCTCCGACACGTGCTCCGCGGTTATCCTCTCACATCCCGCCAGGTCGGCGATAGTGCGCGCGACCTTGAGAACCCGGTCGTGACCGCGCGCGGAAAGCCCGAGGCGGCTGACCGCCTGGGCGAGCAATCGCGTCGCGTCCGGCGGCACCGGGCAGAAGCGGCGCACCTGGCGCCCGCTCATTCGCGCGTTGACGCGCGCGCCCGAGCCCGCCAAGCGCTCGCCCTGACGGCGGCGGGCACTCTCGACCCGCGCGCGCACCACTCTCGACGACTCGCCCCCGACGCCCGCCAGCTCGGCGTACGCGACGGCGGGCACCTCGAGGTGAAGGTCGATGCGATCCAGCAGCGGCCGCGACAGCCTGGCCAGGTACCCGCGCTTCTCGCCCACCGTGCACACGCACGCCTCGAGCGAGGCGCAGCCCCGCCGGCAGGGATTGGCGGCGCCCACGAGCTGGAACCGGGCCGGGAAGGCCGCGCTACCGGCCGAGCGCGACACGACCACGCTGCCGTCTTCGAGGGGCTGGCGCAGCGATTCAAGCACCCGCTGGGAGAACTCCGGCAGCTCGTCGAGGAAGAGCACGCCCAGGTGCGCCAGGCTCGCCTCGCCGGGATGCGGGACGCTGCCGCCGCCGATCAGCCCCGCCCCGGAGGCCGTGTGGTGAGGGGCGCGGAACGGCCGCTCGCGCACGAGGCCGTGCCCCGCCGGCAGGAGCCCGGCCACGCTCCACACCGCGGTGATCTCGATCGCCTCCTCGAGATCCAAGGGCGGCAGGATGGTGCCGAGACGGCGGGCGAGCATCGTTTTGCCCGAGCCCGGCGGGCCCAGCATCAGGAGGTTGTGGCCGCCCGCCGCCGCGATCTCCAGGGCGCGCTTGGCCCAGAGATGACCCCGCACGTCGGCGAGGTCGAGCCCGTCGGCTTGCGGCCCCGCGTTCCAGGCGTCCTCGTCGTGGCGGTGAGCGCGGATCTCGCGCTCGCCATTCAGGTACTCGAGGGCGTCGTGGAGCGTGGCGAGCGGGATGACAGCGACTCCGCTGACCACGGCCGCCTCGGCCGCGTTACCCGCGGGCACGAGGAGACGCGGGACCCCGCGGCGCCGGCAGTGTAGCGCCACCGGAAGCACTCCGCGGACCGGCCGGATGTGGCCGTCGAGCGAGAGCTCGCCGACGGCAATCGAGTCCCCGATGAGCCCGGGCTTGAGGATGCCGGTGGCCGAGAGGATGCCCAGCGCCATCGGCAGGTCGAAGGCGGCGCCTTCCTTGCGGAGCTCGGCGGGGGCGAGATTGATCGTGATGCGGTCCACGGGGAACTCGAGCCCGGCGTTCCGTATCGCGGCGCGCACGCGGTCGCGGCTCTCCCGCACCGTCGAATCCGGCAGGCCCACCGTGGTAAAAGACGGCAGGCCGGGGGCCACGTCCACTTCCACGAAGACGTCGGCGGCCTCGATGCCGAAGACGGTGGCCGATCGCACCAGGGCCAGCATGGCGCCAGTCTCGGGACACGCCCGCGGCCCGTCAATGACTCAAATCAGAGACGGGGACTCAAATCAGAGACGGGGCATCAAGCACCACATGGGTGACCCTGGGACGGGGCTTGCGCCGCGCGCGCGTCCGCGGATAATCAAGGCGCCATGCGCGACCTCACCCTCGGCCGCCTCCGCGTCTCCGCCGTCGTCGAGCGCGCGGGACCCACCCGGCCCACCTGGCTGCTTCCCGACGCCGCGCCGGAGGCCCTCGAGCGGCACCGCGAGTGGCTCGCCCCGCACTTCCTCGACGAGAAGGGCCGCCTGCTCCAGAGCATCCACGCCTTCGTGCTCCGCGCTCCCGGAATGACCGCCCTCGTGGACACGTGCGTCGGGAACGACAAGGACCGCGGCGGGCGCGCTCCCTTTCACATGATGCGCACGAACTTCCTGGACGATCTCCGCCGGGC